>NZ_JAMXSG010000113.1:0-17235 GCF_024124365.1 Pseudonocardia sp. McavD-2-B | reverse complement strand
GCGCACCGTCATCTACAAGGGCATGCTCGCCGAACCGCAGGTCGCCGCGGTCGTCGCGGACGACGGTCGCCAGCAGCAGGTCCGGGCGCAGCGGACCGGCCAGCAGCGCCGGCGTCGCCGAGAGCCGGGCCGGGACCCGGTGCGCGCGCCCGGACTCGATCAGCGTCCGCGCTCCCGGCCCCCCGACGACGGTGCGGATGTCGGCGAACGCGTCCGGCTCGAGGTCCGGGGCCGGGCCGGGCACCCAGCCCAGCACGAGCCGCACACCCCCGGCACGGGCCGCGACCGCCGAGAGCGGGCGGGCGAGCGCGTAGGGGAGCCCGCAACCGTCGGCCAGCGCCACCCGGGAACCCGGCGCGACCAGCTCGGACAGACCGCGTGCGAGGTCACCGTCGACGCCCATGCGCCCATCCGACCACAGGGCTAGCGTCGGCGGCATGGGGACCGACCAGGACAGCGGTGAGTTCGTACGGGAGGCGCTCGGGGTGGCCGAGCGGATCACGGCCGACGGGTCGTCGCCGTGGCCGGTCGAGGCGGGCCGCTACCGCCTCGTCGGCGCGCGCGCCTGCCCGTGGGCGAACCGGGTGATCATCACCCGGCGGCTGCTCGGGCTGGAGGACGCGATCTCGATGGGCATCGCGGGCCCGCTGCACGACGAGCGCAGCTGGCGCTTCCACCTCGATCCGGGGAACGTCGACCCCGTGCTCGGCATCGAGTACCTGCGCGAGGCCTACGAGAAGGCCGTCCCCGGCTACGACGAGGGTGTCACCGTCCCTGCCATGGTCGAGGTCGCCTCGGGCAAGGTCGTCACCAACGAGTACACGCTGCTGGAGCGCGACCTGTCGACCCAGTGGCGGGGGCTCCACCGCGACGGCGCCCCGGACCTGTGGACCGACCCGGAGGCGATCGACGAGATCGGGAAGGGGATCTTCCACGACGTCAACAACGGCGTCTACAAGTGCGGGTTCGCCTCGTCCCAGCGCGCCTACGACCGCGCCTACGACGCCCTGTGGTCGCGGATGGACGAGCTGTCCGAGCACCTGTCGACGCGCCGCTACCTGGTCGGTGACTCGATCACCCAGGCCGACATCCGGCTGTGGGTGACCCTGGTCCGCTTCGACGCCGCCTACCACGGCCACTTCAAGGCCAACCGGCACAAGCTCACCGAGCTCCCCGTGCTGTGGGCCTACGCCCGGGACCTGTTCCAGACCCCCGGCTTCGGCGACACCATCGACTTCGAGCAGGTCAAGCAGCACTACTACGGCGTGCACGCGTCGGTGAACCCGACCGGGATCGTCCCGAAGGGGCCCGACACCGCCGGCTGGACGACCGCGCACGGCCGCGAGGAGCTGGGCGGGCGCCCGTTCGGCGACGGCACCCCGCCCGGCCCGCCGCCGGAGTCCGAGCGGGTCCCCGCGGTCGGCTGAGCCCCGCACCCGGCGGAGCGGGTCGGGCCGGGGGAGCCGGTGACCGCGGCGCGGCGGGGACGCCGGGCCGGGACGGGCCTGTCACGATGGTCGCGATGCGAGTGCCTGGACGACCCCACCCCGTGATCCGGCAGCGACGCCGTCGCAGCACCGGACTGCTCACCGCCGCCGTCGTGGGCGCGCTGACGGCGGGGCTCGTCGCCGTCGCCGGGCCGCAGCTCACCGCGAACAGCACCGCCGCCGCCCCGCCGGGTGCACAGCCGCAGGCGGCGCCGGCGGCACAGCCGGACCCGGACACCTGTGCCCCGATGGTGGCGGCGCTGTCCCCGCGCGACCGGCTCGCCCAGCGCCTGATGGTCGGGGTGGACGCCGCCGACCCGGCCGGCGCCACCGCGATCGTGCGGGGGTCGCAGGTCGGCGGGGTGTTCCTCGGCGGCAACGCGACCGCGCTGCTGCAGGACGACCGGCTCGCGGCGCTGCAGAAGGCGTCCCGCACGCCGCTCGCCGTCGCCGTCGACGAGGAGGGCGGCCGTGTCCAGCGCATCGACGAGCTCGACGGCGAGGTCCCCAGCGCCCGGCAGATGGCCGCGTCCGGCAGCCCCGAGGAGGTCACCGGGATCGCCCGCAAGCGCGCCGGACAGCTGAAGGCACGTGGTGTCACCTGGAACCTCGCGCCGTCGGTCGACGTCTCCGACCAGCCGCGCACCGCCGTCATCGGGGACCGCTCGTTCTCCGACGACCCGGCCACCGTCACCCGCTACGCCGCGGCCTGGGCCGAGGGACAGCAGGCCGGCGGGGTGTTCGGGGTCCTCAAGCACTTCCCCGGCCACGGGCACAGCTCCGGTGACTCGCACAAGGGCTCGGTGAGCACTCCGCCGCTGGACCAGCTGCGTGCCGGTGACCTCCGGCCCTACTCCGACCTCGTCGGACCGGGGAAGCCGCTCGACGGGCGGGTCGGGGTCATGCTCGGCCACCTCGACGTCCCGGGCCTGACCACCGACGTGCCCACCAGCATCGCCCCGGCCGCCTACCGGCTGCTGCGCGAGGACTACCGGTTCGACGGCCTCGCCATGACCGACGACCTCGGTGCGATGAAGGCGATCACCGATCGCTTCGGGCTCGCCGAGGCCACCACCCGGGCCCTGACCGCCGGCGCGGACATGGCGCTGTTCTCCAACGTCACCCCGGTCGCCCCGCTTCTCGACGCCGCGGAGAAGGCGCTGGCCGAGGGGCGGATCACGGCGCAGGCCAACGACACCGCCGTCGCGCGGGTGCTGGCGGCCAAGGGGCTCTGCAGCCGCGGCTGAGCGCCCCTCAACCGGCGAAGAACGCCCGGATGTCGGCCGCCACGTCGGCCGGCCGCTCCAGGGCGGCGAAGTGCCCGCCCTCGTCGAAGGTGCTCCAGTGCTCGATCCGGCTGTTGTCGCGCTCGGCGAACACCCGGACGGTCCGGAAGTCCGAGGCGAACACGGCCACCCCGGTCCGGGCGTGGTTCACCCGCGGCTCCGCGCCGGCGCGTGCGTCCTCGAAGTAGATCCTGGCCGAGGTCGCCGCGGTGTTGGTCAGCCAGTACAGCGACACCTGGGTCAGCAGCTGGTCACGGGTCACCAGCGCGGTGCCGTTGCCGAAGGACGCGAACAGCTCGGAGTAGGCCAGCTGCCCGACCGGTGAGTCGGCCAGCGCCGCGCCGATCGTCTGCGGGCGGGAGGCGTTCATCCCGTTGTAGCCGCCGACCGAGGAGAACCACTGCATGAACTCCAGCGCGGCGTGGTCGTCCGGTCCCAGCCGCTCGAACTCGGCCGGGTCGCCCGACGGGAACGAGAACAGCTGCAGCACGTGCAGCCCGAGGAACCCGGGCGGGTCGAGCAGGCCCAGCTCCCGCGCGACGAGCGCCCCGGCGTCGCTGCCGTGCGCCCCGTAGGAGGGGTAGCCGAGCCGGCGCATCAGGGTGTCCAGCGTCGCGGCGATCCGGGCGGTGGTCCAGCCGCCCTCGGCGAGCGGGGTGCTGAAGCCGAACCCGGGCAACGAGGGCACCACCACCGAGCAGGCGTCCTCGGCGCGGCCGCCGTGCGCGACCGGGTCGGTCAACGGGCCGATCACGTCGAGGAACTCCGCGAACGAGCCGGGCCAGCTGTGCAGCAGCAGCACCGGCGTCGCGCCGGGCTCGGCCGAGGGGACGTGCAGGTAGTGCAGGACCTGGCCGTCGATCTCGGTGCGGTACTGCGGGTGGGCGTTCATCCGGGCCTCCTGGGCCCGCCAGTCGAACCCGTCGCGCCAGTACGCGACGGTCGCGGCCAGCCACGCGTCCGGGGTGCCGTAGGTCCAGTCGTCTCCCGGCGCGGGACGGGGCAACCGGGTGCGGGACAGACGGTCGGCGAGGTCGTCGAGGTCGGACTGCGGGATCTGCACGGTGAACGGCGTCATGGGTACTACGGTGCCGGTTGAACAGGCACGTTCCCTTCCTGTTCGCGACCGGATCCGGAGGTTCTCGTGGCCGACACCGCCGCCCGCATGCTCGCGCTCCTCGGGCTGCTGCAGAGCCGGCCGGAGTGGACCGCGCCGGAGCTGGCGGAGCGGCTCGGCGTCAGCACCCGCACCATCCGCAACGACGTCGCCCGGCTCCGCGGACTCGACTACCCGGTGCACGCCGTCCGTGGCGGCGCCGGGCACTACCGGCTCGGGCCCGGCGCGCGGCTGCCCCCGCTGCAGCTCGACGACGCCGAGGCCGTCGCCGTGGCGATCGGGCTGCGCACCGTGAGCGCGAGCGGCGGGCGGCTGGGGGACAGCGGCGACCGCGTCCTGGCCAAGCTCGACCAGGTGCTCCCGGACCGGCTGCGCCGCCGCGTCGCCGCGATCCACGACGGCACCGTCGCGGGGCCGCGCAACACCGACACCGTCGACCCGGATCCGGAGGTCGACCCGGCGGTGCTCACCGAGCTCGCCACCGCGATCCGCGACCACACCTGCGTGCGGCTCGACCTGCCCGGGCAGGAGTGGCCGGTCACGGTCGAGCCGTACCGGATGGTCTCCTGGCAGGGCCGCTGGTACCTGGTCGGGCGGCTCGACGGCGGGTGGCGGACGTGGCGGGTCGACCTGGTCCGCCCGCGCACGGCGACCGGCCGCCGGTTCGTCCCGGACCCGCTGCCCGGCGGGGACTACCCGGCCCTGGTCCTGCGGGAGGCCGCGTCGACCGGGTGGCAGGTGCACGTCCGCATCACCGTCGACGCACCGGCGGCGACGGTGCTCGCCCGGATCAACCCGGCCGTCGGCGCGGTCGAGGAGGTCGACGACACGCACTGCGTCCTCGTGACGGGGGCGGACAGCATCGAGACCGTCGCGGTGTACATCGGGCTGCTCGACCTGGACTTCCACGTCACCGAGCCACCGGAGCTGGTGGCGCGGCTGCGCGCACTGGCCGACCGCTACACCCGGGCGACCACGGGCCCCTGAGCACGCACGAGGGCCCCGCACGACACTGTGCGAGGCCCTCGGCCGGGGAGAACGACGGTCAGGACGCCATGTCCAGCCCGCCGTTCACGCTGATCACCGAGCCGGTCACGTAGCCGGCGCGGTCGTCGACGAGGAACTGCACGGCGCGGGCGATCTCGTCGGCCTGGCCGAGGCGGCCGACCGGGATCTTCGAGACGATCTTCTCGAGCGCCTTCTCCGGCACGGCGGCGACCATCTCGGTCTCGATGAAGCCCGGCGCGACGCAGTTGACGGTGACGCCCTTGCGGGCGACCTCCTGGGCCAGCGACTTCGAGAAGCCGATCAGGCCGGCCTTCGACGAGGCGTAGTTGGCCTGGCCCATCGCGCCGGTCTGGCCGATCACCGAGGAGATGTTCACGATCCGGCCGAACTCGTTGCCGGTCATGTGCTCCAGCACGGCCTTGGTCATGTAGAACGCGCCGGACAGGTTGATCCGCAGCACGGCGTGCCAGTCGTCGACGGTCAGCTTGCGGACGGTCTTGTCGACGGTGATGCCGGCGTTGTTGATCAGGTAGTCGACGCGGCCCCGCTGCTCCAGGACCTCGGTGACGACCCGCTGGCAGTCCTCGGGCGAGCCGACGTTGCCCTGGTGCACCGAGATCGACGCGCCCTCGGCCTCCAGCTTGCCCTTCAGCTCGTCGGCGGCCTTGGAGTTCGACGAGTACCCCGCGGCGACGTGCACCCCGGTGCGGGCCAGCGCGGTGGTGATCGCGGCGCCGATCCCGCGCGCACCCCCGGTCACGATGGCGACGCGCTGCTCCGGGTGGGTATCGGTGATCGCGGTCATGCGTTTCCTCCAAGGGTGTCGAGAGTGCGCTTCATGCCCCGCTGGACCGCGTCGGCCAGGTACGGCCGGAGCTGGTCGGGGGAGACGATCCGGTGCACCGAGCCGACGGACTGCGCCCGCTCGATGGAGTGCTTGGTGTCGAACTCGTCCGCGACCTGGCCGAGCTTCTCGGAGCGGACGTCGGGGCGGAGCGTGGCGAGGTCGCCGCGCAGCCGTGCCGCCGTCGCCTCGTCCCCGTCGGTGACGGCCTGCTTGATCCGGGTCTCCAGGTCGGTGACCCGCTCGTCCTTGGCGGTGCGGTCGTTGACCTCGCCGGCGAACACGACGGCCGCGGCGGGCGCCCCGCCGAGCACGGAGGCGTAGGAGCCGGTGATCGCGGCGACCTCCATGTTGTCGTTCAGCGTTCCGGAGAACACCACGAACGCGCCGCCGTGGTAGCGGGAGACCACGCAGAACACGATCGGGCCGTCGAAGTTGACGATGGCCCGGCCGATCTCGGCGCCGTTCTCCAGCTGCAGGCCGCGCAGCGACTCCGGCGAGCCGTCGAAACCGGACAGGTTCGCCAGGACGACCAGCGGCCGGTTGCCCGACGCGGCGTTGATGGCCCGCGCGCACTTGCGCGACGAGCGCGGGAACAGCGTCCCGGCGGTGAACTGCGACGGCCCGTCGACCGGGCGCGGCCCGCGCCGCGGCAGCGGCCGCGACTCGATGCCGATCATCGCGATCGGCTGGCCGCCGAGGTGGGCGTCGAGCGCGACGACCGAGTCGGCGTCGTGCATGTCGGCCCACCGCTCCGACGTCGGGTGGTCGGCGTCGGCGACGCCGCGCAGCACCGAGCGGATGTCGAACGGCTTCTTCCGCTCCCGGTTGGTCTCCGGCGCCCAGATCTCGCCGAGCGTGGTGAAGTCGCAGTTCGGCCCGGAGTGCGGCGCCGTGGTGACGTCGCGGGAGACCGGGTCGGTGGTCGGCGCGGGTCGCGGGAACCGCTCGCCCGGCTGGGTCCAGGTGTGGGCGTAGTGCTGCAGCAGAACGCCCACGGCGCCGCCCAGGTCCGGCGCCCAGTACTGCGCCTGCCCGTTCGGGCCCATGATCCGGTCGTAGCCGCCGATGCCGAAGTTGTCCTCGGCCGAGACGCCGCCGGAGAAGTCCAGCGAGTGCTTGCCGGTCAGCACCATGGCCGAGTCCGGCGTCATCACCAGGATGCCCCTGGTGTGCATGAGCATCGTCGCCTCGGCGTTCCAGTAGGGCTGGGCGCCGACGTTGATGCCGGTGACGACGACGTTGATCTCCCCGCCGTCCTGGGTGAACTCGATGATCCCGCGCAGCACCCGGGAGATCCAGTCCATGTTCTCGGTACCGGAGTCCATCGCGATCTTCGCGCCGGCCGAGACGGCGAACCACTCGATCGGCACGTCCAGCTCACGGGCCAGGTGGATCGCGGCCATCACGCGGCGGCACTCCGGCTCGGCGATCGCGCCGAGTGCCCGGGTCGGGTCGCCGAGCAGCACGACCCGCTTCATCCCGTCCGGGTAGCGCCGGGTCGGCACCGAGACGACGCCGAGCACCAGGTTGGCGCTGTTGCCGCCGGGGGCGCGGTCGACCGGCACCGGCAGCGCCGGGTCGGCCGGGTCGACGAGGTCGTACTCCTGCCAGGTGCCCGGGCCGGCGTCGACCGGGGCGGTGAGCAGCGGGACGATCTCGTACGGGTAGACGGCGCCGCGGCGACGGGCCTTGAGCACCTTCTGGTCGTAGGCGTCGAGCTCGCGCATCGGCTCGGTCGGGGGCTGGTCGAGCTTGACCGTGAGCCCCGCGCCGGGCGGGCGCGACATGCGCAGCAGCATCGAGCGCGGACCGCCCTGGCCGCCGGTGACCTGCGGGTCGGCGGTGCGGAACTCGACGAGGACCTGCTCCAGACCGAGGTTGGCCGTGCGCGGCGCGAGCCGGCGGACCACCGAGTCCAGCTCGGCGAGCGGGACGTCGACCTCCGGCCACACGTAGAGCGCGATCCGGTTCCACGACATCCGGGCGAGGGTGCGGTCCCCGGCGCGTGCGGCACGCAGCGAGTTGATGCAGGCGTCGAGCGCGCGCTCGAACTGCGGCAGCGAGCGGACCTTCCCGGTCTCCTCGTCGCGCAGCACGGTCAGCTCGCGGACATCGGCCATCGCGACCAGCCGGTCGTCGGCGGTGACCTCGCGGCCGGTGGCCCGGAACAGGTGCACGTCGGTGGCGGCGGGCAGCCGGTGCAGCTCGAAGTTGCGGAAACGCCACAGCCGCAGCCGGTCCGCGACCAGCGGGTGCATGCCCCGCAGCGTGCGGTCCTCGACCAGCTCGCCGGTCTCGTCGGGCCGGAAGGTGAACCAGGTCGGCGGCTCGGCCTCCTCGCTCGCCGTCCCCGCGGCGCGCGGGTTCGGGCGGACGGCGACGGCGACCCGGTGCAGGTGCGCGGGCACCTTCCCCAGTGCGGCGCGGACGCGCTCGGCGCGGGCGTCGGGGTCACCGCCGTCGTCGGCCTTGGTCGAGGTGACGTAGAGGTCGACGAGCGCGGTGCGGTCCCCGTCGAGCTCGCCGACGCGGCGGCGCAGCTCGTCGGACACGGCCTGCGCGGCGGCCGGGTCGTTGTTGTCGATCACCGAGGCGAAGACCGTGCGGTCCCGGCCCAGGTGCTGGTAGCGGGCGGTCAGCAGCGGCTTGCCCGCGTGCTCGACGAGCTCCAGGTCGCGCAGCACCCGCACCCGGTAGTAGCGCCGGGTCATGACCTCGAGCAGCACGGCGTCGTGCCGCTCCCCGAACACGCCCAGGATCGGCTCCGAGGACCCGACGAGGGTGTCGATCCGGCGGGCCCGGTCCGCGGTCTCCGGGTCCGAGGCGAGCACGTCCAGGCTCTCCCGGACCTCGGCCAGCGCCCGGTCCCGCTCGGCGGCGACGACCGGGGCGTCGAACGCCCGGTAGCGGGCCAGCCGCGCGGTGTCCCCGACGACGGGGTGCCGCAGCTGGGTGGCGACGACGACCTCGTCGAGGGTGCGCAGGTAGTCCTCGCGCGCCGCGGGGGAGAGGTTCGCGACCGACTCCGGGTGGCGCAGCCGCCAGTTCAGCAGGTCCAGCACGACCGGCACCTGCTGCGGCGCGCGGCGGTGGGCCAGGAACATGCGGTACAGCGCCGGGCCCAGGTCGTCGGCACGGCCGGTCCCGCCGTCGATCTCGGTGACGCCGTAGTGGGCCAGCGCCCGGCGCAGCTTGGCCTGGAACGACTCGGGCAGGCCCTCGTCGTCGGCGTCGCGGGAGCGCAGGTAGGCGTAGAGGTACTCCTGCGGGTTGCGCTCGGTCTCGCCGGTCTCGTCGTCGGTCTCGGACCGGTTGCGCGAGAGCTGGCACAGGTCGGCGAAGATCTGCAGGACGGCGGTCTCCCCGGCCAGCACGGCCGGGTCGTCGGCGGCCAGCTGGTCGCGGGCGGCGGCGAGGCGGCGCAGCTGCGGGCGGGCCTGGCGCTCGTCGACGTCGAAGCCCAGCACCTGGAAGCGCAGCGCGGACAGCGCGTCGGCCGCGGTCGCGGCGGCGTCGGTGTCGGCGCCGGCCGCGGCGAACGCGGACAGGTCGGCGCGCTCCCCGCTGGGGCCTGCTGCGTCCGCGTCGGCCGACGGCTCCAGCCGCACGAGCTTGGTGCCGCCGTCGACCTGGGTGTTGGCCGGGACGAGGATCTCGGCGACGGTGCCGTCGAACGGCGCCCGCAGCGAGGTCTCCAGCTTCATCGACTCGACGATGGCGAGGGTGTCGCCCTCGGACACGGTCTGGCCCGCGGTGACCGGCAGCGCGACGACCATCGCCGGGGCGGGGGCGCGGACGATGCCGGCCTCGCCGCCGGAGATGCGGTGCACGGCGCCGTCGACCTCGACGAGGTAGTCCGCCTCCTGCGCGACCGACAGCACGGTCCAGGACAGGTCGCCGACGGTGAGCCGGCGCTCGTAGGCGCCGTTGCGCTCGACGTCGACGTCGACCGACACGCCGTCCAGCTCGACGGTGTAGCGGCCGGCGCGGGTGCGGGCGACCGTCAGCTTGTAGGACTGCCCGGCGACGGTGACGTCGGTCTGGTGCCAGGTCTCGTAGCCCACCTCGGGCCGGCCGGCCTCGGCGGAGCGGAACAGCCGCTCCTGCTGGCGGGCGACGTGGCCGTCGTGGCTCTGCACGGCGGTGGCGAGCAGCGCGACGTCGAGGCGGCGCGGCGGCGCGTAGCCGTCGGCCATCATCGTGTCGAGCCAGGTGGTCTGCAGCTCGCCCGAGCGGAACTCGTCGCGGTCGAGCAGGTCCAGCAGGAACGCCTTGTTCGTGGAGCCGCCGTCGATCACCGCGGAGGTCTGGCGCAGCGCACGGGACAGCCGCGCGCGGGCCTCGTCGCGGTCGCGGCCCCACGCGATCACCTTGGCGATCATGGAGTCGAACTGCGGCGGGATGACGTCACCCGCGGCGACGCCGGTGTCGACCCGGATGCCCGGACCGGACGGCAGCGCCAGGTGCTCGATGCGCCCCGGGGCGGGCGCGAACTCGCGCTCCGGGTCCTCGGCGGTCAGCCGGGCCTCGATCGCCCAGCCCTGGGCCGCCGGGACCCCGCGTGCGACCTCGGCGAGGGTGCCGCCCGCGGCGACGTGCAGCTGCAGCTTCACGATGTCGACGCCGGTGCACGCCTCGGTGACCGGGTGCTCGACCTGCAGCCGGGTGTTGACCTCGAGGAAGGAGAGGAGCTTCTCCTCGGGCTGGTAGAGGAACTCGACGGTGCCGGCGTTGACGTAGCCCGCGGCGCGGGCCAGCTCGGCGGCCGAGCTGCGCAGCAGCGCCTCCTGCTCGGCGTCGAGTGCGGTGGACGCCGACTCCTCGATGACCTTCTGGTTGCGCCGCTGCACCGAGCAGTCGCGTACCCCGAGGGTCCAGACGTCGCCGGTGGCGTCGGCGACGACCTGCACCTCGACGTGCCGTCCGCCCGACACCGCGCGCTCCAGGAACACGGTCGCGTCCCCGGCGGTCCTCGACGCCTCCGACGCGGCCCGCTCGAAGGCCTCGTCGAGCTGCTCGGGGCCCGGCACGTAGCGGATGCCGCGTCCCCCGCCGCCCGCGGTCGCCTTCACCATCAGCGGGTAGCCGACGGTCTCGGCGGCCTTGCGCGCCGTCTCGACGTCGGCCACCGGACCGCCGGACCACGGCGCCATCGGGACGCCGACCGACTCGGCCAGCTGCTTGGAGGCGATCTTGTCCCCGAGCCGGCGCATCACCTCGGCCGACGGGCCGACGAAGGTGATCCCCAGCCGCTCGCACAGCTCGGCGAAGTCGGCCTTCTCCGACACGAAGCCCCAGCCCGGCCAGACCGCGTCGGCGCGGGTGGCGCGCAGCGCGCGCTCCAGCTCGGCGTGGTCGAGGTAGGGGCTGGTGCCCATGTGGTCCGGGTCGTCCGGCCCGATCAGGACGGCCTCGTCGGCCTCACGGACGTACATCGCCCGCCGGTCGACGGCGGTGTGCAGCGCGATCGTGCGCAGGCGGCGGTCGGGCCCGTTCTGGGCGTTCCACTCACGGACGGCGTTGATCAGCCGCATGGCGGGTTCGCCGCGGTTGACGATGGCGATGCGCGAGAACATGGCTGGGCTTCACTGCTCCTACGGGTGCTGCGACGGGACGGCGGCGGTGTGCCGCATCGACATCGTCGTCGTGCGGTCGGCGGGTCGGTGCGGACGGTGGCCCGGTCGGTGCCGGAATGCGGGCGGGCTCACCTCTCGGACAGGGATCTTCCCGCCCACTGTGGCCCGTGTCACCCGGTCGTGGCTACTCGCCGAAGGCGATGCGGACGTCGTCCGAGGTCGGGGCGACGGCCGGCTCGGCCAGTGCGGCGGCGGTCGGGTCCAGGTGGACCTCCGGTGCCATCACGGCCGGGTCGACCTCCAGCACCGCGTAGCCGCCCACCGCTCCGGCCCCGAAGCCGGGCGCGAAGACCCGGGTCCGGCCGGACACGACGCCGTCGGCCACGGAGTCGAACAGCGCGATCGGGATGGACGCCGCGGAGACGTTCCCCATCGACTCGATGTTGAAGTACAGCTGGTCGGCCGAGAGCCCCGCCTTGCCCGCCAGCTGCAGGATCATCGTCTTGTTGGCCTGGTGCGGGACGATCAGGTCGACGGCGTCGAGCATCGAGCCCTCGCCGTCGGGGCCGGCCTGCTCGGTGAGCTCGCCGATCATCTGCGACAGGTAGCGGGCGACGAGCGCCTTGACCTCGGGGCCGTAGACGGTGATGTCGTTGTCGAACTCGGGGTTCGGCCAGATGATCGAGTTCACCTGGGTGTCCGGGCCCGACGCGTAGGTCTGCAGCAGGTCGATGTCGCCGCGCTCGCCCTCGGCGGCCGGGGCGATCACCATCGCGGCCGCGCCGTCACCGAAGATCATCCGCGAGGTGCGGACGTTGCCGATCTTGTCGGAGAACTTCTCGACGCAGACCAGCAGGACCGGCCGGTTCACCTCCTGCAGCTGGCGCACGGCCTCGGACAGGCCGTAGGGCAGCCCGGCGCAGGCGGCGACGATGTCGGCCGAGCAGTGCGTCTGGAGCAGCCCGAGCCGCCCGGACAGCCACGTCGACAGCGACGGGATGAGCCGCTCGCTGGTGCAGGTGGCGACGAGTACGGCGCCGATCTCGGAGCGGTCACGGCCGGAGTGCTCCAGCGCGCGTACCGCGGCGGCCCAGGCCAGGTCCTCGATGTCCAGCTCGGTGTAGCGGCGCTGGTCGATCCCGGTCTTGGCGGAGATCTCGTCGGCGCTCATCGGCGACCAGGAGAACGCGGAGTTGCGGACGACGTCGTCGTTGGAGCAGACGTGTTCGCCCCGTACGACGGCGAGCGCCTCGACCTTCGGCTGCACCGCGAACGCCTCACGGACCCGGATCGGCGGCAGCGGGGTGGCGGGCTCGACCGGGTCGGACTGGGTCGAGATCCGGCCCCGGCGCGCCGGACGGGTGCCGGTGGCGCGGTCCAGGAACTGCTCGACGTCGCGGTTGCGGGGGTGGAAGGCGATGACGTACTCGTCGTCGCCGATCTCGTCGGCGGTCCGCAGCTCGGTGGCGGCACGGTCCCAGGGGTACTGGTTGTGCAGCACCATGGCCCAGCGGGTCAGGGCCTCGAGCTCGGGACGCTCGGCGTGGGCGTCGAGGATCTCGGTGAAGGAGAAGACCGGGTAGTCCGGGTCGTGCTGCGGCACGACGAAGGTCTGCGCCCCCGGTGTGGTGAGGAACTGCTCGACGGTCGGCTTGACGGCCGGCAGCTCGGTCGCGTGGTGGCGACGGTTGCCGTAGACGTCGAAGAGGAGGTCGAAGATGCGGCGCTCGGTCGCCTCGTCCCAGGTGCTGGGGAGCGCGGCGAAGGCGTCGGCGACGGCCCGGACCTTCTTGTCACCGTCGCGCCACGGGGTGAGCAGCGGGAGGAATACGTCGCTCCGGTGGCGGGGGAGGTCACGCCAGCGGGTCGGACGCTTCTCGAACATGGTGAGCGTGTACCGGTTGACCCAGAACAGGTTCTGGCTCATGTCGCGCAGCAGTGCGAAGCGGCTCTCGTAGGCGCCGCTGGTGACCCGCTCGAGGATGTCGGTGCCGGTGGGCGCCTTTGCCTCGAAATCGCGACCGACGATGGCGGTGAACTGCTCCATATCGTCGATGACGGAGAAGTCGAGTTCTCCGAGAAAATTGGCGGGAAAGACCAGTCGGTCGTGGTTGTTGACCACGAACGGTTTCATGTGACGACCTCCAGCAGCGGCGTCGACCGGCGGAATCGCCAGGCGGGACGCGGTGCGGCCTGGTCGATCGGATCGGTTGCGGTGCCTGCAACGCTATCGATGAACAGTCACGATCGGAATGTGATCCAGCCGCCGAGTGTGCGCTCTCACGGATGGTCGGTCAACTCGGACTGTTACCGGCGAGAATGTTACCGGTCGGTTCTACTCGTCGGTTCCCCGAAAGAATTCCGCAGATCCGCAGGTTGGCGGGCGGAGGTCGTCCACAATGGAATGATCACCGGGCGTGGCCGGTCGGTCCCGACGCGTGCACATGCAGGCGGGAGCGTGGTCGTCGGCGTCACAGCCCGCGCGGCGATCGTCACCCGCACCTGGCGGGGTCCACCATCGTCCGAACGGGGGAGGACGGTGTCGAGCCTCCGATGTGGACGGTCATGCACGGGGTCGCGACGGGCGGGCCGGACCGGCGGGCGGCATCCGGGAGGGAATGCGTCGGCGGAATGCGGTCGCCGTTTCCGGGTCACCGTTCCCGGGTGGTCCGGTGCTCAGCCGTGGGCGGTGGCCGGGGCCGGGGCCGGGGCCGTCTCCGCCGCCGGTGCGGGCGTGAGCAGCACCAGCACCGTGGCGAGCAGCCCGGCGGCGCCCGCCGCGACGAAGGAGATCGTGTACGCCGTCGCCGAGGGGGGTCCGCCGTCGCCGAGCACGTAGGTCGCCGTCACGGCCGCGACGACCGCGGTGCACGAGCTCGTGCCGAGCTGGCGGGCCAGGGTGTTGAGGCTGTTCGCCGCGGCGGTCTCCGACTCCGGCACCGCACGCATGATCGTCAGCGGGATCGCCGAGTAGGCGAGCGCGGCGCCGACCGCGGCCACGGTGGAGGCGGCCATCAGCAGCGGCACCGTCGAGGGCATCGCGGCGAAGGCGAAGTTGCCCGCCCCCAGCAGGAGCGTGCCGATCACCAGCGTGGTGCGCGGGCCGCGCAGCCGCGACAGCCGCGCCGAGGCCGAGGAGAACACCACCATCGACCCGCCCATCGGCAGCAGCACCAGCCCGGCGACGACGAGCGAGAGCCCGAACCCGTAGCCGGTCGTGACCGGTGCCTGGAGGATCTGGGTGGCGAGCACGAAGCCGGCGAACATCGCGAAGCCCACCAGCACCGAGGCCAGGTTGGTGAGCAGCACCGCGGGCCGGGCCGAGACCCGCAGGTCCACCAGCGGTGCGGCGACGCGCAGCTCGTACCGGACGGTCACGGCCACCAGCACCACGGTGCCGGCGAACAGGCCGAGCACGGTCGGGGAGGCCCAGCCCCAGTCGTTGCCCTTGGAGATCGCCAGCAGCAGGCACACCAGCGCCCCGCCGACGCCGAGCGCCCCGGGCACGTCGAACCGGCCGCCGGTGCGCAGCCGTGACTCGGTCACCAGCCACCGGACCAGCAGGATCTGCACGACGCCGAGCACCGCGGCCCCGGCGAACAGCCAGCGCCAGCTCGCGAACTGGGCGACGACGCCGGTGATCGGCAGCCCGATGGCCCCGCCGAAGCCGAGTGAGGACGACATCAGCCCGACCCCGGACCCGACCCGGTCGGCGGGCAGGACGTCGCGCATCAGGCTCATCCCGAGCGCGATCACCCCGAACGCGGCGCCCTGCAGCACCCGGGCGACGAGCAGCAGCCCGATCCCGGGCGCCAGCGCGCCGAGCAGCGACCCCACCCCGACCAGGCCGAGCGCGACCAGCAGCATCCGCCGCTTGCCGAACATGTCGCCGAGCCGCCCCAGCACCGGCGCCGACACCGCGCCGGCGACCAGGTTGGCGGTGATCAGCCACGACGCCGTCGACCCGCTGACGTCGAGCAGCTCCGGGAACCGCGGGAGCAGCGGGACGACCATGGTCTGGACCAGCGAGACGAGCAGCCCGCAGGAGGCCAGGACGGCGATCGCGACGCCGGGGCGTGGCGGCACCGGTGCGGATCCCTCGGGGTGGGTGCTCTCGGGCTGCTGGTGCGGACGGCGTGCCCGGAACACTCGACCTCCGTGGTGGGTGACAGATCGTGCCGGCGGACGACCCCGCTGAAGCGGGAGTCACCCATCAGATGAGCATGCCGGTCACCCGTCCGGCAAGCCGGGTCACCTCCCGCGTGCGGGGACCGGCTCGGGCGGCGGCGGGCCGTCGTAGACCGCGGAGGGCCGGATCAGGCGTCGCTGCGCGGCCTGCTCCAGTACGTGCGCGCACCAGCCGACGACCCGGCTGACCGCGAACGTCGGCGTGAACATGCTGCGGGGGATCCCGCAGCCCTCCATCACCACGCCCGCGTGGAACTCGACGTTCGCGAACAGCGGGTGGTCCGGGCGCAGCTCCGCGAGGGTGGCGGCCACCCGCCGTTCGACGTCGGCGGCCCGCGCGGGCAGCGGTCCGCCCAGCTCCGCGGCGACCTCGCGCAGCAGTGCCGAGCGCGGGTCCGGCCCGCGGTAGACGGCGTGGCCGAACCCCATGATCCGCATCCCCGCGGCGAGCCGGTCGGCCACCCAGCGCTCCGGCGAGCCGCCGGCATCGCGGTCGATCGCGTCGAGGCTCTCCAGCGCCCGGTCGGGGGCACCGCCGTGCAGCGGCCCGGCGAACGCCCCGAGCGCGGCGACCACGCAGGACGCGACGTCGGCGCCGGTGGAGGCGACCACCCGGGCGGTGAAGGTGGAGGCGTTGAAGCCGTGGTCCACCGTCGCGACGAGGTAGGCGTCGAGCGCGCGGACGTGCGCCGGCGCGGGCTCGGCCCCGTCCAGCATCCACAGCCAGTTCGCGGCGGAGGACAGGTCGGTGCGCGGCCCGACCGGGTCGAGGCCGTGCCGCAGCCGGTGCAGCGCGGCGAGGACGGTCGGTGTCGCGGCGCAGACGGTGGCGGCGTCGCGGGTGCCCGCCGCCGGGTCGTCCCAGAGCGGGCGCATCCCGTGCTGCGGGCCGAGCAGCGACAGCGCGGTGCGCAGCCCGGCGAGCAGGTCGGGCCCGCAGGCGTCGGCGATCGCGGGCAGCTGCGCGGCGACGGCGTCGGGCAGCGCCCGGCGCTCCGCGGTGGCGGCGGCGAACTCCGCGGCCTCGCCCGCGTCCGGGAGACGGCCGTGGACGAACAGGAACCACACGTCGTCGAAGGTGCGGGTGCGCGCGAGGTCGACCGCGGAGTACCGGCTGTAGTGGTAGAAGCCCTCGTCGCCGCGGACGTCCCCGATGCGCGTGCTGGTGACGGCGACGCCGCGCAGGCCCGGTGGGACCTGCCCGGCGGCGGCGCCGATGCTGTCGGTGCTGGTCATGACCGGACCGTCCGCTCGTCGGGAACCATTGTCAATATTGATCCAGTCAATGTTGATACAGTCCACGTCGTGGAGTACCTGACCGTCGCCGAGACCGCGGAACGCCTCGGGGTGAAGCGGGAGACCGTGTACGCCTACGCCAGCCGCGGGCTGCTGACCAGCGTGCGTGGCGCGCAGCGGCGGGGCAGCCGGTTCGCCCAGGACGAGGTGGAGGCCCTCGCCGCGCGCGGCCGCGAGTCGGGCGAGCCGTCCGGGACGGTCGAGCGCATCAGGACGCGGATCACACTCGTCGCCGACGGCGGGCCGTGGTTCCGCGGGCGGGCGGTGCCCGCGCTCGCGGGGTCGGAGGACCTCGAGCACGTCGCGGCGCTGCTGTGGGAGGTCCCCGGCCGGGTGCCGTTCGACGCCGACCCGGACCTGCTCGCCCCGGCGCGTGCCGTGCTCGCCGCCGCCCCCGCCGGGGCCCGGGCGACCGACCGGTTCCAGATCG
>NZ_JAMXSG010000112.1:0-17349 GCF_024124365.1 Pseudonocardia sp. McavD-2-B | reverse complement strand
GAGCGCGGCCGCGGCGGCGCGGTAGCCCTCCGGGTCCGGCTTGCCGTGCCGCACGTCGTCGCGGGCGACGAGCACCGGCGCATCGATCCCGGCGGCGCCGAGGCGGGCGGCGGCGAGCCGCCGGGCGGCGCTGGTCACGACGGCCCACGGGACCCGCGCCGCGTCGAGGGCGGCGAGCAGGGCGTGTGCCCCGGGCAGCGCGTCGACGTCGTCGAGGTCGTCGTACTGCAGCTCCAGCTGGCGGGCCGCGGCGGCGTCGAGTGCCGCGCCGGACAGGTCCGGGCGCAGCAACCGGATCGTGCCGTCGCTGGGCACCCCGTGCGCGACGCGGACGAGGTCGGCCCCGGCGACGCCGTACTCGCGCGCCCAGGCGGCCCAGGAGCGGGCGACCGCGGCGTCGGACCCGACCAGCGTGCCGTCCATGTCGAACAGGATCGCGGCGTACACACCGCACCACCCCTTTCCCTCGGATGGCGAGCCTATCGGCCTGGGAGGATCGCCCCATGCGAGCAGTACGGATCACCGCGTTCGGCGCACCGCCCGAGGTCGTGGACCTGCCGGACCCCACCCCGCCCGTGGGTGGAGTGGTCGTGCGGGTGGAGGCGACCGGGCTGTGCGCCAGCGACCGGTTCGCCTGGGCCGGGCACGACGGTGACGTGACGCTCCCCCACGTGCCCGGCCACGAACTGGTCGGGCACGTGGTCGCGACCGGCGCCGGGGTCACCCGGTTCCGGGCCGGTGACCGGGTCACGACGCCGTTCGTCTGCGGCTGCGGTGTCTGCCCGGACTGCCGGGCGGGCCGCGCGCAGGTCTGCCCGCACCAGCAGCAGCCCGGGTTCACCCACGACGGGTCCTTCGCCGAGCTCGTCGCGCTGCACCACGCCGACCACAACCTGGTGCCGGTCCCCGACGCCGCCGACGCCGCCGGGCGGGCCGCCGAGGACACCGCACGGCTCACGGCCCGCCTGGGCCGCGCGCGGGCCCACGGCGAGCGCAGCGTCGGCACCCCCGACCCCGGCGCGGTGTCGTTCGCGCTGGTCGTACGCACGGCCGGGGAGCACCTGTGCTGATCGGGTCGAGCCTCAAGACCTACCTCGGCCACGCCCGCACCTGCGACTGGCTGCGGGCGGTCGCCGCGATCGCCGCCGGGCACCGGGCCGTCGCCTCCGGGGCGGCGACGCTGTTCGCGCTCCCCCAGTTCCCGTCCATCCCCGCGGCCGTGGAGATCGCCCGCCCCGCCGGGATCGCCGTCGGCGCCCAGGACGTGGCCGTGCACGACGACGGCCCGTGGACCGGGGAGGTCACCGCGCCCGTGCTGGTCGAGGTGGGCGCCACGCTGGCCGAGGTCGGGCACGCCGAGCGCCGGGCCCACTTCGGCGAGACCGACGACGTCGTCGCCGCGAAGACGCTCGCCGCACTGCGCAACGGCCTCACCCCGGTCCTGTGCGTCGGCGAGACCGACCGGTCCGGGGCGGGGCGGGCCGCCGACGCCGTGCGGGCCCAGGTCGACCACGCGCTGGCTCCGGCACTCGCGGCCGGGCTCACGGGTCCGGTCATCGTCGCCTACGAGCCCGTCTGGGCGATCGGCGCCCCCGAACCGGCCCCGGCCGCGCACGTCAGCGCGGTCGGGTCGGCGTTGCGTGCGCACGTCGCGGGGCGCCCGGGCGCCGCGGTGATCTACGGTGGGAGTGCCGGGCCGGGCCTGCTGCCCCGCATCGCCGACGGCGTCGACGGCATGTTCCTGGGCCGCTTCGCCCACGACCCGCGCGCCGTCGCCGCGATCCTCGACGAGGTCGCCGACCTGGAGGGAGCCCGATGAGCGCCAGCACCCCGGGGCTGCGCGGCGGGATCGAGCGCCGCGGCCTGCGCGACCACGTCTACGAGCGCATCCTCGAGCTGCTGCTCTCCGGCGGGCTCGAGCCGGGCACGCGGCTGGGCATCGACACCATCGCGCGCGACCTCGACGTCTCCCCCACCCCGGTGCGCGAGGCCATGGTCCAGCTGGAGCGGACCGGCCTGGTGACCCGCGAGGCACTCAAGGGCTACCGGGTCGCGCCGCCGCTGGCCGCCGACCAGCTCGCCGAGCTCTTCGACGCCCGGCTGATGCTGGAGACCACCGCCGCGAGCATGGCCGCCCCCGCGACCCCGGCCATGCTCGCCGAGCTGCGGTCCGCGCACGCCCGCCACGCCGCGGCCGGCGAGCGCGTGGCCGCCGCACTCGCGCAGGGCCGGGTCGACCCGTCGCTGACCGCGGAGTACTTCGCCGCCGACACCGAGTTCCACGACGTCGTGCTCCACCACGCCCGCAACCGCTACCTCGTGCAGATGTCCGAGACCCTCGGCGCCCAGGTGCACCGGATGCGCCAGACCGCGCTGCAGGGGGTCCCCGACGTCGAGGAGGCGGTCGCGGAGCACGGCGGCGTCGTCGACGCGTTCGCCTCCGGCGGCGTGGACGAGCCGGTGGCCGCGCTGCGCCGCCACCTCGACAACGTGCGCGAGCGCTCGCTGCGCTTCGAGCGCGGGGTCTGACCCGCCCGTCCCGATCGACATCCCCCGAACGGTTGACCTCGCTCGTCATTCCTATAGGATCTATCCAAGATCGCATGTGCACCGAAGGAGCCGCCATGCCCACCACACCCCCGGTCCCCGCGCCGGAGGACTGGCCGATCGCCGTCTGCATGCACGGGTTCGCCCCCGTGGGACCCGACGGGGTCGCGCTGCACGACGCCCCCGCCGAGCGCTGGGACGACGTGTTCGCCCAGGTCGCCGCCCTCGGGTTCACCGAGCTGGAGATCGCCGACTCGCACATCCGGCCCGCCGACCTGGAGCCCTCGCGCCGCGAGGAGCTGCGCGCGATCGCGACGCAGCACGGCGTCGCGATGATCTCGGTGCACGTGCAGCGCCAGAGCGTGCTGCAGCCCGGCCGCGAACAGCGCAACCTCGACTACGCCCACCGCACCATCGACGCGGCCGCCGAGCTGGGCATGACGGTGTTCTCCACCGGCCTGCACCACCCGTTCTCCGAGGCGCAGAAGAAGGCGCTGTGGTTCTGGACCGCGCCCGGCTGGAAGGACCCCGACGACGCCGCGACCCGGGCCACCGCCGTCGCGCGGCTGCGCGAGCTCGGCGAGCACGCGGCGTCGGTCGGCCTGCCGATGGCGCTGGAGATGTACGAGGACACCTACCTCGGCACCGCCGACTCCGCCGTGGCGCTGGTGCACGAGATCGGGCTCGACAACGTCGGGCTCAACCCCGACATCGGCAACCTCGTCCGGCTGCACCGCCCCATCGAGGACTGGCGCGAGATGCACGCCAGGACGCTGCCGTACGCGAAGTACTGGCACGTGAAGAACTACGCCCGCGACGAGGCCGGCGACGGCTCGTGGTTCAGCTCCACGCCGACCTCGATGGAGCTCGGGCTCATCAACTACCGCCAGGTCGTGTGCGACGCCGTCGAGCTCGGCTTCCGCGGGCCGTTCCTGATGGAGCAGTACGGCGGCGACTCGCTCGGCGTCTGCGCCACCAACCGCGACTACCTGCGCGGCCTGCTCGCCACCATCCGGAAGGACCGTTCATGACTCTCGAGGGACGCACCGTCGCGGTGATCGGCAGCGGCTACATGGGCGGCGGGATCGCCCAGGTCCTGGCCCTGGCCGGGGCCGAGGTCCGCATCGCCGACGTCGACGCCGACACCACCCGCGCCAACCTCGACCGGCTCGTCGCGGAGGCCCGCGCCTTCGCCGCCGAGGACCTGTTCCCCGCCCACGCCCCCGACACGATCGCCGGGCGCGTGCACGCCGCGGAGTCGTTCGAGGCCGCCGTCGAGGGCGCCGACTTCGTCGAGGAGGCGGTGCCGGAGAAGATCGGCATCAAGCACGAGGTGCTGCGCCGGGTCTCGGCCGCCGCCGCGCCGGACACCGTCATCGGGTCCAACACCTCCACCATCCTCATCGGGCGGATCGCCGAGGCCGTCGCGCGGCCGGAGCGGTTCCTGGGCGTGCACTTCTCCAACCCCGCGCCGTTCATCCCCGGCGTCGAGGTCATCGCGCACGCCGGCACCGACCCGGCGATCCTGCCCGGCGTCGAGGAGCTGGTGCGCGCGGTCGGCAAGCAGCCCGCGCGCATCTCCGACGCCGACGGCTTCGTCCTCAACCGTCTGCAGTACGCGCTGTTCTCCGAGGCGTCCCAGCTCGTCGACGAGGGCGTCGCGAGCGCGGAGGACGTCGACACGATCGTCCGGACCACCTTCGGGTTCCGGCTGCCGTTCTTCGGCCCGTTCGCGATCGCCGACATGGCGGGCCTGGACGTCTACCGGTTCTGCTTCGAGTCGCTGCAGGGCCGCTGGCCCGAGCGCTTCGCCACCCCGCGGGCGCTGGCCGAGCACGTCGAGAACGGCCGGCTGGGCACCAAGTCCGGCGGCGGGTTCCTCGACGTCCCCGCCGAGCGGGTGCCCGAGCTCGTCGCGTACCGCAACAAGGCCTACGCGCGGATGGCGCAGCTGATCGACGAGCTGGGCCCGGCCCCGCTCGGGAAGGAGGGCGACCGATGACCGGGTTCCCCGCCGAACGGACCGTGATCCTCACCGGGGCGGGCTCGCCGCGCGGGATCGGGCGCTATGCGGCCGACCACCTCGCCGCGGCCGGCTGGCACGTCGGGCTGATCGACATCGACGGCGACGCGGCCGCGGCGACCGCCGCCGGGATCGCCGAGCGGCACGGGGTGTGCGCCGCGGGCGTCGGCGCCGACGTCGCCGACCGCGAGGCCGCCGTCGCCGCGGTGGACGCGCTGGAGCAGCAGCTGCCGCAGCTGGTCGCGCTGGTCGCGTTCGCCGGGGTCGCCTCCCCGGTCCCCTACCTCGACGTCGACGAGCAGGAGTGGCGCCGGGTCGTGGCCGTGAACCTCGACGGCACCCACTGGGTCACCCAGCGGGTCGCCCGCAGCCTGGTCGCCCACGGCGTCGGACGCATCGTGGGCATCTCCTCGGTCTCCGCCCAGCGCGGCGGCGGCACCTACTCCAAGACCCCGTACTCCGCGGCGAAGGCCGGCATCCAGGGCTTCATCCGCTCGGTCGCCCGCGAGCTGGGCCCGCACGGGATCACCGCGAACGTGATCGCCCCCGGCCCGATCGACACCGACATCATGGGCGGCACCCTCTCGCCCGAGCGCAAGGCGGCCATGGCCGCCGACGGCGTGGTGGCGCGCATCGGCACCCCGCACGACGTCGCCGCCGCCGCGGCGTACCTCATCGGGCCCGACTCCGGCTTCGTGACGGGCCAGACCCTGAACGTCGACGGCGGCCTCTACATGCACTAGGAGCCCGCGTGCCCCGTGAACCGTTCCCCGGCTGGTCGTGGTCGCGCGTCGCGTTCCTCGCGATCGGCCTCGTCCTCGTCGCGATCGGCCTCGTGCTGGTCCTCTGACCCGTCCGCCCGCACACGACCTCGAAGGGGAGATCGTGGAACCCACCACCGGCGACCGCACGCCGCGCGCGCTGCTCGACAGCCCGCACCTCGCGTCCGGCATCCGCAAGGCCACCACCCGGCTCATGCCGATGCTGGTGGTCCTCTACTTCGTCGCGTTCCTGGACCGCACCAACGTCGGCTTCGCCGAGGAGGGGCTGCAGGTCGACCGCGGCATCAGCGCCGGGGCGTTCGCCCTGGGCGCGGGCATCTTCTTCATCGGCTACGCGATCTTCGAGATCCCCAGCAACCTGCTGCTCGACCGCTTCGGCGCCCGGTTCTGGCTGGCCCGGATCGCGGTGACCTGGGGCGTGGTCGCGAGCGCGTTCGCGTTCACCACGAACGACACGATGTTCGTGTTCCTGCGGTTCCTGCTCGGCGTCACCGAGGCCGGGCTGTTCCCCGGCGTGATCATGTTCCTGTCGCAGTGGTTCCCGAACAAGAAGCGCGTGCAGATGTTCGCGATCTTCTACCTGGCCCAGCCGTTCAGCCAGATGCTCGGGGCGCCGCTGTCGGGTGGGCTGATCAGCTTCGGCGACACCCTCACGCCCTGGCACGGCTGGCAGGTCATGTTCTTCGTCGAGGGCGTCATGGCGATCGTCGCCGGCGTGGCGGCGTACTTCCTGCTGACCGACTCCCCGCAGAAGGCGACCTGGCTCGACGAGCGCGAGAAGGCCGCGATGCGCGAGGTCATGGCGCACGAGGACACCGTGCGCGACGCCGACGGCCCGCGCGGGATCGTCCCGGCGATGCTCAACGGCAAGGTCTGGTACTTCACGGTCATCTACTTCTGCCTGCAGGTGGCCGTCTACGGCACCACGTTCTACCTGCCCCAGCAGGTCGCGGGCCTGCTCGGGCGCGACGTCGGCTGGCAGGTCGGGCTCGTCGCGGCGATCCCCTGGGCGGTCGGCCTGGTCTTCTGCTACGTCGTCGGCCGGCACGCCGACACCGTCGCGCGGCGCCGCAACTGGGGCGGCATCGCCTTCCTCCTGACCGGGGCCGCGATCCTCGCCTCGGCCTGGGCCGGGGCGAACGGACAGGCGCTGCTGGGCATCGTCGCGATCACCGTGGCGGTGTCGGCGTTCCTGTGCGCCGGCCCGATCAGCTGGTCGTTCCCGACGGCGTTCCTCACCGGAGCCGCGGCGGCCACCGGCATCGGTCTGATCAACTCGATCGGCAACCTCGGCGGCTTCGTCGCGCCGATCATGCGGACCGCGATCAACGAGGCCGTCCCGACCGAGGCCGGGACGTGGGGCGTCGTCTCACTGGGGGTTCTCGCCTTCCTCGCCGCGGCGATGATGTGGGGCACGGCGCTGTTCCGCACCCGCGCCGACGCGCTGCTCGACTCCCCGGGGCGGGAGCGGTGAAGATCCTCGTCTGCGACGACGACCCGACCGGCACGCAGTCCGCGACCGGGGTCGAGGTCCTGCTCCGGTGGGACGCCGACGTGCTCACCGACGCCCTGCGCCGGGCCGACGCGGTGTACCTGCTGACCAACACCCGCGCGCTCGACGAACAGGCCGCCGTCGCACTGGTGTCGGGCATCCGCGCCGACGCCGACGTCGCGGGCGGGCGGCTCGGCGAGCGGGTCCGGCTGGTGCTGCGGGGCGACTCGACGCTGCGCGGGCACGTGTTCGCCGAGTGCGACGCCGTCGACCCGGCCGCGCCGGTGCTGTTCGTCCCCGCCTTCCCCGGTGGCGGACGCACGACCGTCGACGGCACGCACCGGGTACGCGTCGGCGGCGAGATCCTCCCGGCGCACGAGACGGAGTTCGCCCGCGACCCGGTGTTCGGCTACCGCGACGGCCATCTGCCCGGCTACGTCCGGGAGAAGTCCGCGCGCACACCGGTCACGGTCGGCATCGACGACGTGCGCTCCGGCGCGCTCACCGGGGTGCTGACCGGCGCCGGGGACATCGACGTGGTGCTGCCCGACGTGCACGACGACACCGACGTCGCCCGTGTCGCCGACGCCCTGCGCGCGGCGTGGGCGACCCGCGAGATCGTCGCGCGCGGCGGGGCGCCGCTGGCGGCCGCGGTCTGCCGGGTGAGCAGCGACGGGCTGCTCGACGCCCCCGTCGCGGGCCCGGGCCGCACGCTGCTGGTGTGCGGCTCGCACACCGCCGCCGCGGGCCGGCAGCTGACGTACGCCTGCGCCGGGCGCGGTGCGCCCGTGGTGGTCGGCACCGACGACGCACTCGCCGACCCGGACGCGACCGCGGCCCGGCTGGTCCGTGACCTGGCCGGTGACCTGTCCGCCGGCGGCTGGGCGGCCCTGGCCAGCGAGCGGGAGCGCCGCGCCGAGCACGACACCCTGGCCCACGGGGAGTCGGTGATGCGGGCGGTGGTCGGAGCGGTCGCGGCCCTGCGCGAGCAGGTCGACGTCGTGGTGACCAAGGGCGGGATCACCGGGGCCCAGGTCGCCCGCGACGGCCTCGGCGCGGTCTCGGCGCGGGTCCGCGGGCAGGTGCTGCCCGGGGTGTCGGTGTGGGACCTGATGACGCCGGGCGGGCGCGCGGTCGTGCAGGTGGTGGTGCCGGGCAACGTCGGCGACGACGACGCCCTCGACGCGGCGCTCGCGGCCGTCGGTGTGTGAGCTCACGGCGGGCCCCGGTCGACGAAGCGCAGGGTCATCGCCAGGTAGTCGCGCAGCGACACGGTGCGCGGGGCGCGCCGGTGCCGGGACCAGATGACGTTGGCCCGGCCCGGACTCAGGGTGTGGGCGTGCGCGACGACGGCACGCGCCTCGTCCGGGCCGATCTCGCGCCCGGCCAGCGAGGCGAGGGCCACGGCCAGCTCGGTAGCGCGGTCGTCGTCCACGCCCTCAGGAGAGCAGACACCCCCGACAGTTCGGGGCGCTCACTCCACCAACAGGAACACGATCGCCGCGACCCCGATCACGACGATCACGGTCCGCAGCACCGCGGGCGGCAGCCTGCGGCCGACCTTCGCACCGAGCAGCCCGCCGACGATCGAGCTGACCGCGATGATCCCGACGACCGTCCAGTCGACCGGGGCGACGACGGCGTAGATCGCCCCGGCGACGATGTTCACGACCGAGGCGAGGGTGTTCTTGAAGGCGTTGAGCCGCTGGAGCGGGTCCGCGACGAGCAGCCCCATCACCCCGACCAGCATGATCCCCTGGGCGGCGGTGAAGTAGCCGCCGTAGACGCCCACCAGGAACACCAGCACGTAGAGCACCGGCGAGCCGGTCCGGTCCGGACGCGGGCGGTCGCGCAGCAGGCGGGCCAGCAGGGGCTGCACGGCGACCAGCAGCACCGAGGTACCGACCAGGACCGGCACGATCGTCTCGAACGCGTCCGGCGGCAGCGACAACAGCAGCGCCGCACCGACCACGGCCCCCAGGAACGACGCGACACCGTACTTCGCGAGGCGGCGGCCGTGCCCGGCCCACTCCTTGCGGTAGCCGACGGCGCCGGTGATCGAGCCGGTGATCAGCCCGATGGCGTTCGACGTCGTCGCCGTCACCGGAGGGAAGCCCAGCGCCACGAGCACCGGGAAGGTCACCAGCGTCCCCGACCCGACGACGGTGTTGATCAGCCCCGCCCAGAGCCCGGCCAGCGCGATGACCCCGACCTCCCACAACTCCATCGGGACACCCTACGAACCGCGCACCGGCACTCCTCAGGGCGCAGTACGCGTAGGGGTTACGCTGTGCGCGTAGGGCCCCCTACGAAATGCGTGGCATGATCGACGCGTGACCGCCGCCGACGACCCCCGCTGGGCCGCTCCCCCGGCCCCGGCGCGCCGGACGCTGGACCGCGGCTCGATCGTCGCCACGGCGCTGCGCCTCGCCGACGCCGACGGGCTGGCCGCGGTGTCGATGCCGCGGCTGGCCCGCGAGCTGGGGTCCGCGCCGATGTCGCTGTACCGGCACGTGCCCGGCAAGGACGCGCTGGTCGACCTCGTCCTGGACGTCGCACTGGGCGAGCCGCCGGACCTGTCGGGCTGCGGGCTGCGGCTGGGCTGCGAGATCTGGGCGGCCGCCCTGCGCGACGTGCTCGACGAGCACCCGTGGACCGTCGGGCTGCTCGCCGGTCCTCGTGCCACCGGCCCCGCCGAGTGCGCGTGGTCGGAGGCGCTGCTGGCGCACGTCGTCGGGGCGGGGCACCCGTTGCACGCGGCCGTCGAGGTGCTGCACCTGCTGCACGGCTACGTCCGGGGCGCGGCGGCCCTGGCCGGGGACCGCCTCCCCACCCTCGACGACGTCCGCCGCTCGGGCCGGGCGGAGCGCCTGCCGGTGCTGTCCCGGCTGCTCGGCGGCGCCGTCGTGCGCGGGCCCGGCGGCGGTGAGCCGCTGTTCGACTCCGGGCTGCGCCGCACCCTCGACGCCGTCGAGGCCGGGCTCCGGCCGTGATCACCCGGCCGGGTCGAGCTCCAGCCGCGGCCAGTCGGCCAGGTCGCGCAGCAGCTGCCGGTCGTGGGTGGCGACGACGACGGCCGCCGAGGTGTCCCGGACCATCGCGGTGAGCTCGTCCACGAGCCGCGCGGACAGGTGGTTGGTCGGCTCGTCGAGCAGCAGGGTCGTCGGGCGCTCCGCCAGGGCGCGGGCCAGGTCGAGCCGGCGCCGCCGGCCCTCCGACAGCCGACCCACCGGGGTCCGCAGCGCTGCCGCGTCGAGCAGGCCGTGGGCGCCACCACCGACGTGCTCCAGCACGGCGCGCGCGGGCCGCCGCGGGTCGAGCACCGCAGTCTCCTGCCCCAGCCGGACGACCCGGGCGCCGCTCGCGGTGCGCACCGACCCGGCGTCCGGAGCGAGCGACCCGGCCAGCACGGCGAGCAGCGTCGACTTCCCGGCCCCGTTCGGCCCGGTCACGAGCAGCCGGTCGCCCGCGTCGAGGACCAGGTCGACCGGACCGGCGAGCCGCCCCCGCACGCCGACTCCGTGCGCGCGCAGCTGGGGCGCGCCAGGACGCACGTCGAGGTCGGGCCGGCGCAACGACGACGGCGGTACCGGTACGTCGATCCGGTGCGCGTCGAGCTCGGCCCGGCGCCGGTGCAGCGCCTGCACCACCCCCGGGGCCCGGGACTGGCGGGCGTGCTTGCCGGTCCCCTTGTCCGGACGCCAGCCGGTCGAGAGCCGGTCCCGCGCGGTGGCGACGGCGTCGGCGAGGCGGCGGTGCTCGGCCTGCTGTTCGGCGTGCTCGGCCTCCCACGCGGCGCGGGCCCGGTCCCGCGCGGTCCACCAGGCGTCGTAGCCGCCCGCGGTGAGCCGGGGCGTGCCGTCGCGCGTCGGGTCGAGGTCGCAGAACTCGTCGGCGACGTCACGCAGCAGGGCCCGGTCGTGACTGACCACGGCGAGCCCGCCCGGGTGCGCGCGCAGGGTGCGGGTCAGGAAGTCGAGGCCGGCGGCGTCGAGGTGGTTGGTGGGCTCGTCGAGGAGGAGGACGTCGTGGCGGGCACCGAGCAGGCACGCCAGCCGCACGCGGTGGCGCTGTCCCACCGACAGCGTCTCCAGCGGCCGGGTGCGGTCGGTGCAGGCGCCGATCGCACCGAGGGCGACGTCGACGCGGCGTTCGGCGTCCCAGGCGTCGAGGCGGGTCGCGGTGTCCAGGGCTGCGGCGAACCGGTCGTCGGCGCCGGGCGCGCCGTCGGTGAGCGCCGCGGTCGCCGCGTCGAGCTCGCGCAGCGCCGTCCGCGGGGCGGCGAGCGACTCCGCGGTCAGGGTGCCGACGGTCTCGCCGTCGCGGGCGGGCACCTCCTGGCGGGCCAGGGCGACGGTGCCGGCGCGGTGCACGATCCCGGCGTCCGGCGCGAGCAGGCCCGCGAGGACGTGCAGGAGCGTGGACTTGCCGCGCCCGTTCTCCCCGACGACGGCGAGCCGCGAGCGGGCGGAGACGGTCAGCGTCACGCCGGTGAGGACGCGGTGCGACCCGCGGGTGACGACGACGTCCTCGGCACGCACGTGGGCGGCCGCGCCGACGTCGAGGGCGGGCAGGGGTGAGGACGGTTCGGGGGTGGTGTGCACGAGAGGGCTCCGCGGCATCCGAGATCGGAGCCGGGCAGCACGGGATGCGCCGCCCGGCGGGGACCGGGACGGCGGACGCGGTTCGGAAGGGGTGAAGGGCGCCGCCGTCAGCGGGCGGTGCGGACCTTCTGCGACCAGATGCCTCGTGCCATGGTGTCGACCCTAGCCATCGGCGCACGGCCGTGTCGTCCGGTTTCCGTGCACCGTCGACCCCGCCCCGCGCAGGAGGACCCGATGACCGCCCGAGCCGTGCCGTTCCTGACCTTCCAGCCGCCGCGTGGCCCGAGCGCGAGCGAGGCGATGGAGTTCTGGACATCCCTGTTCGACGACGGCGAGATCGTCTCGGTCACCCACCGCCCCGACGATCCGAACGCGGTGGTTCTCGCCGAGTTCGTCGTCGCCGGGCAGCGCCTGCGGTGCAGCGACAGCCCGCCGGTGCACCAGTGGGACTTCTCCCCCGCCGTCTCGCTGTGGGTGGACTGCGAGTCCGGCGACGAGCAGGAGCGGCTGCTGGCGGCGCTCGCGACCGGTGGGCGGGAGTTCATGCCGCTCGACGACTACGGCTTCGGTCCCTTCGCCTGGGTCGAGGACCGCTTCGGCGTGTCCTGGCAGCTCGCCGCCCCGGCCGCCTGAGCAGCGGACACGGCTCCGAGCGAGGCTCCGCCAGCCCACCCTGCCCGTTCGGCACGCTGATCAGTAGGGCGCGACGACGGCTGTGTCGTGGTCGGCGGCATCCGGCAGCGGATCGGTGAAGACCCGGTGGTCGAACGGCCGCGTCGTCGCCCGGCGGCCGCACGGTGCCACCCAGGTCAGGCTGCCGTCGGTCCCGGCGAGCACCTGCCAGCCCGGCGCGTCCTTCAGCGCGTGGTCGGCCCGGCACAGCCCGAACAGGTTCTCCGCGCTGGTCGGCCCGTCCCCGGCCGCCCAGGGGCGGTGGTGGTCGAGGTCGCGGACCCGGCGGCTGCACGCGGGGCCGCGACAGGTGCAGTCCCGAGCCCGGACGTGGTCGGCCATCGCGACCGGCGGGCGGTAGCGGGTGCGTCCGACGTCGAGCACCGTGCCCGACAGCGGGTCGGTCACCAGCCGCTGCCACACACCGCCGGCGGCGAGGGCGCGGGCGAGGTCGGCGGGGATCGGGCCGTGCCCGACCAGCTCGGCTGGTGCCGCACCACCCATCAGCGTGCTGAGCGGGACGACGACCTGGATCAGCGGGCGGCGCCCCACCGCCTCCTCCGGGTCCGGCTTCGCGGCGAGCACCCGCGCGACCGCTGCGAGCAGGCCGTCCTCGTCGGTGCCCGCCCCGTCCGCGCCGAGCGTGTCCCGGACCGTGCCGACGTCGGTGAGCGTCAGCGTGCCCTGCAGCAGCTGGTGGGCGAGGTCGACGCGCTTCTGGTCCAGGGTGCGGTCGTCGCACGGGTCGTCCAGGGAGCGCGCGAGCCGGTCGACGCACTGCCACGACGCCTCCACCTGCGCGGCGGTGCCGCCCAGCCACAGCGAGCCCATGCCGTCGTCACCCGGGGAGAGCGACATCCGCCGCTCCGACCGGGCCCGCTCGTGGCGCTCGCGGGCGCCGTCCGGGTCGACGCGGGCGATGTGGCGGCGCAGCCGGTCCCGCAGCAACCGGCGGTGCGCCTCCGGAGCCCCCGGGAGGACCGCGGCCTGCACCCGGCGGGCGCGCTCGTCGTCGAGGACGAGTGTCGACGACGAGATCGCCTCGGCGGCGCCCTGGTCGATCGCCCCCGACTCCCACGCGGCCAGGGTCTCCGGCAGCACCTGGGCGAACCGCTGCGCCTGCCCGATCAGCGACCGCGCGTGGTCGCGCGGGACCCGCAGCACGATCGCCACCTGGTCCGGCAGCCAGCGCGAGACGGGCTGCACCGCACGCGGGTCCGCGCCCGGCGGCGCGGCGCCGCTCCCGGCCGGGTGGCGCTCCGCGATCTGCGCGACCGACCGCATCCGCAGGGCGGTCGAGCGCCGCACCCAGTGCTCGGCGCCCTCCAGGACGTCGAGCACCTGCAGATCGGTGAGCCGGTCGGGCGGGGCTCCGGCGACCAGGCACCGCAGCGCCTCCCAGGCGACGTCGTCGATCCCGCCGGAGGGGTCGGGCGGGGGCTCGGGACCACACATCTCGCCGCACAGGTCGATCGCGAGACCGTGCGGGCACCGGGTCGCCTCCTCCACCGCCTCACGACGGCGCCGGTGTTCGAGCCAGGCCGGGTCGTCGGCGGGATCGGTGTGGCTCAGCACGTCCAGCACGTCCACCTGATCGATCATATGTTCGATTATAGGTCTCCTAGCTGGACCTTTCCAGGTCGTTCGGCGCTCGCATCCGCCCGTCCGCCGCAGCCCGGCAGCGGACGATCCCCGCGCACCGGCTCGCGCCGCCACCTCCCCGACCTCATCACGCCTGGGCCTCGCGCCCCCGCGGCCACTCCCCGAGCCCCCGACCGACGCGCCCGCCGGAGCACAGCGGTCGCGCCTCGACGGCCAGGCCGTCCCACCACGACTCGAGCTCCGCTCCGAAGACGACGTCCCTGACCCGACCACTCGGCTGGACGGCGGAGGCGCGCGACCCCCGCACGCGCGAGGATGACCCCGTGCCCCGTCTCGCCGTCCCGCTGCTCGCCGCCCTGGCGCTCCTCGCCCCGACGAGCGCGACGGGTGCGGCGACCGCGGCGAACGGGACGACGAGCCCGGCGGCCAGGGCCTCGTGCATCGCCGACCCACCCCGCTCCGCCCACGCGTTCACCGGCACCGTCGCCTCTACCTCCGCCGACGGCCGCGTCGCGCAGGTCCGTACCGACGACGGCCGCGACGTCCAGGTCGTCGGCTCCCCCACCCCCCGACCGAACACCGCGACCTCGGTCGACCGGTCGTACTCCACCGGGACCCGCTACGAGTTCCGTCCGCTGAACCCGGCGAGCCCGTACGAGGACAACATCTGCACCGCCACCCACGAGGTCGCGGCCGCGCCCGCGGTACCGCCCGGGCCTCCGGCGACCACGGTGTCGGCGGGCGCGTTCGTGACCGCACTCGTCGCGCTCGGGGTCGTCGTCCTGGTCGGGACCGCGGCGGCGTTCCTCGTCCCGAGCCGCCGCCGCAACCGCCGGCGGCGCCGGCGGGCCTGACTCACGGCCCGGAGAGCAGGTCCCACCGGTTCCCGGCGACGTCGCGGAACACCGTGACCGTGCCGTAGGCCTCCACCCGCGGCGGTCCCTCGAACTCCACCCCGAGCGCCACGAGCCGCTCGTACTCCGCGGCGGCGTCGTCGACCTCCAGGAAGTGCCCCACCCGCCCGGCGAACTGGTCACCGACGACGGCCCGCTGCCGCTCACCGTCGGCGCGGGCCAGGAGCAGGCCGGTGTCGCCGACGCGCGGACGCACCACGACCCGGCGCTTCGCCGCCCCGGTCGCCGAGGTCGTCGCGGGCGAGTCCTCGACCAGCTCGAAGCCGAGCACGTCGACGAAGAAGGTGATCGCGGCGTCGTAGTCGTCGACCACGAGCGTCGTGTAGCGCAGCCTCATACCCTCACCTCTACCCGACGCCGGGCCGGCGCGGAGGCCACCAGCACCCCGCCGACGACCACTGCCCCGGCGACCAGCTCGGTCACCGACGGCCGCTCCCCCAGGAGCACCATCGCCAGGCTCATCCCGACCACCGGGACGAGCAGCGAGTGCGGCGCGACGAGCCCCGCCGGGTAGCGGCGCATCAGCCCGGTCCAGATCCCGGCGGCGAGCACGGTCGCGACCAGCGACAGGTACACGAGCGCGACCAGCCCGGCGACGCCGTCGGGGGTCACCATCGCGACGACGTCGCCCCAGGCGCCCGGACCCTCCACCACGGCCGAGGCGGCCAGCATCGGCACCGGCGGCACGACGGTCATCCACAGCGTCAGGTGCAGCGGGTCGACCGCCTCGCCGTCGCGCTGGGCCAGCCGGCTGCACAGGTTCCCGGCCGCCCAGCCGAGCGCGCCGAGCAGGGTCAGCACGACCGGCAGCAGCGCCGCGGACTGGGCTCGGGCGAGGGCGATGCACCCCAGCCCGAGCACGGCGACGCCGATCCCGGCCCACTGCCGCGGCGTCACCCTCTCGCGCAGTAGCAGCGCACCCAGCACGAGCGTGAACGGTCCCGACGCCTGCAGGACCAGCGACGCGAGCCCGGTCGGCATCCCGGCGTACATCCCCAGGAACAGGAAGAGGAACTGCACCGTGCCGAACCCGAGCCCGTAGCCGACGAGCCAGCGCAGCGGAACCCGCGGCCGCGGCACGAGGAGCACCGTCGGGACCGCCAGCACGAGCATCCGCAGCCCGGCCAGGAACAGCGGCTGGAAGTGCTCGAGCCCGACGTGGATGGCGATGAAGTTGGCGCCCCACAACACGGCGACGACGACGGCGAGCAGGCGGTCACGAACGGTCACGGCGTCCACGCTGCCGTCCCGAGACCATGCAGACCAGCGACAACAACTGAAACGATGTTGTAGCTTTCCTGCATGGACGTGCGGCGGCTCCGGATCCTGCGCGAGCTCGCCGACCGCGGCTCGGTCACCGCCGTCGCCGCGGCGCTCAACTTCACCCCGTCCGCGGTGTCCCAGCAGCTCAAGGCACTGTCCCGGGAGGCCGGCCTGGAGCTGACCGCACCGGACGGGCGCGGGCTGCGGCTCACCGCGGCCGGGCGGGCCGTCGTCGACGGGGCGCAGGAAGTGCTCGACGCGCTGGGCCGACTGGAGGAGACCACCGCGGGCCTGCGCGAGCAGCCGCTGGGCACGGTCCGGGTGGTGTTCTTCCCGTCGGCGGCCCGGCTGCTGCTGCCCGGGCTGCTGCGCCGGGCGTCGGCCCACCCCGGGCTGGCGCTGTCCTGCCGTGACCTCGACCTGCGCCCGGAGGAGGTACCGGCCGCCGCGGCCGACGCCGACGTCGTCGTCACCCACCACGACGAACGGCTCGACCCGCTGCGCACGGGCCGGCTCACCGTGCACCCGCTCCTGCGCGAGCCCCTCGACGTCGCCCTGCCTCCGGACCACCCGCTGGCCCACCGCGCCGAGGTGCACCTGTCCGACCTCGTCGACGCCGACTGGATCTCGGTCGCCGTCGGGTGGCCGGTCGACGACGTGCTCAACTCGCTCGCACTGGTCACCGGCACCGTGCCGCGGGTGGTGCAGCGGATCAACGACTTCTCGGTCACCGAGGAGCTCGTCGCCCACGGGCACGGCGTCGCGCTGCTGCCCCGCTACTCCACCGACCACCGCGACGGCGCCCGGCTCGCACTGCGCCCGCTCGCCGGGGTGCGGGCCGCCCGCCTGGTGCGGGCCGTGACCCGCGGTGCGGTGACCCGGCCCGCGGTGCGGCTGGTGCTCGACGAGCTGACCGGCGAGGCCACGGCCGTCAGAGCAGCCGGGTGACCTTGTTCAGGCCGTCATAGCGGACCGAGGTGACCCGCACACTCGCGCCCGAGTACGGGGCCTCGAGCATCTTCCCGTCGCCGAGGTAGATGGCGATGTGGTGGGTGCGGCCGCCGTCGGCCCAGGACAGCATGTCCCCGCGCCGCATGTCCGAGATCGGCACCAGCCGGCCGGCGTTCGCCTGGTTGCCGCTGTAGCGGGGCAGGTCGATGCCGACCCCGGCGAAGGCGAACTGCATCAGCCCCGAGCAGTCGAAGCCGACCTTGCGGAAGTCGCCGTGGGCGTCGGCGACGCCGCCGTCGCGGATCCCGCGGGTCGGTCCGCGCGAGTTGCCGCCACCCCAGGCGTAGATGGTGCCGAGCTGGGCCATCGCCCGGTCGATCACGGTCTCGATCGCCGCCGACCCGGTGCGCCGCGGCGCGGGGCCGTCCGACGGCGCGGGCTCCTGCGCGACCCGCGACGCCGCCTCCTCCCGGGCCCGCCGGTCGGCCTCGGCCTGGAG
>NZ_JAMXSG010000111.1:0-17367 GCF_024124365.1 Pseudonocardia sp. McavD-2-B | reverse complement strand
GGCGGTGCTGCTGCTCGTCGGCATCGTCGGCGTCGACCTGGCCGCCGCCACCCGCGCCCGGCACGTCGCCTCCACCGCCGCGGATCTGTCCGCGCTCGCGGCCGCCGGCCGGTCGGTGGACGGCACGGCCGCCGCCTGCGCACGTGCCGCCGACCTGGCCGCCCGCAACGGCGCCGAGCTCCTGACCTGCAGCCTCGACGGCTGGGACGCCCTGGTCGAGACCCGGGTCGCCTGGTCGGGGCTGCTCCCGCTGCGCGGTCCCGCGCGGGCGAGGGCGCGTGCAGGCCCGGCTCCCGTGGACACCGGCCCGCCCCCGGCGAGCGGGACCGTGGACGGTTCCGGCCCCACCGCGGAGCCGTCGTGAACTCCCCCGGACGTGATCACGATCTCGGTGAGCGGTCCACGCCCCCGGATGAACGGACGGCGAACCCCGGAGCACGCCGTCATCACGATTGCCTACGACGAACGTCCCAGCGCGACCGCGCTTCGTCGTGGGGGCCTGACCGATCACCGACGTCGCGCGGTCCACATCTGGTCACCGTCGCGACACTCGGGCCTACTGGGAGTCGCAGGGACGGGCAGGGTCCGGTCCGGCCCCGCCACGAAGACCACGCTCCCCAGACAGCGACGACGTCGGAGCGCCCCTGGCGCCCCCGTCCGATGTCGTCGCACGTGGTTGCCACCGGCCCGCCCCCGCCCCCGACGGGCGGGCCGGTGGTACCCCGTCCGGTTCCGCGATCACCGCGAACCGGCCGGGGCACCGCCTTCCAGCGCGGCGAGGACCAGGTCCAGCACCTGCACCGCCCCCGTCTTGTCCAGCGGGTTGTTGCCGTTGCCGCACTTCGGGGACTGCACGCAGGACGGGCAGCCCGTGCGGCACTCACAGTCCCGGACCGCGGCGCGGGTCGCCGCCAGCCACCGCCCCAGCACCTCGTGGCCGCGTTCGGCCAGGCCCGCGCCGCCGGGGTGCCCGTCGTGCACGAACACCGTTGGGAGTCCGGTGTCGGGGTGCAGCGCGGTGGACAGACCGCCGATGTCCCAGCGGTCGCAGATCGCGAACAGCGGGAGCAGACCGATCGCGGCGTGCTCGGCGGCGTGCAGTGCGCCCGGGATACGGGCCTCGTCGATGCCGGCGTCGGCGAGCGCGTCGGGGTCGATCGTGTACCAGACCGAGCGGGTGTCCAGGCTCTGCGGCGGCAGGTCCAGCGCCGTCTGGTCGAGCACCGTCCCGTCCGGGGTGCGTCGCCGGTAGGCGACGACCTGGCTGGTCACCGTGGTCGCGCCGAAGCAGACCTGCACCGGTCCGTACCGGCGGTGCTCCCTCACCTCGAGCACGGTGACGTCGGAGACCGACTGGGCCTCGGTGCGCCAGTCCGGGTCCTCGGCGTGGACGAGCGCGACGCCGTCGTCGAGGTCGAGTTCGTCGACGACGAAGCTGTCGCCGCGGTGCAGGTACACCGCACCGGAGTGGATCGTGCCCGGGGCCGAGCCGCCGTCGACGGTGCCGAGCATCCGCCCGGTGGCCGCTTCCACCACGGCGACCTGCCCGAGCCCGGAGCCCCGGATGTCGACGTGTGCGGCGGGGGCGTCGCCGGTGTCGGGCCAGAACCAGCCGTGCGGTCGTCGGCGCAGCACGCCCTCGCCGACCAGGGCGTCGAGGACCTCCACCGCGGGGGCTCCTCCGAAGATCTCCTCGACATCGACCGTGCTCAGTGGCATCTCCGCGGCCGCGCACGCCAGCTGCGGCGCGAGCACGTACGGGTTGACCGGGTTGAGCACGCAGCTCTCCACGGGCGCGCCGATCAGCGAGCGAGGGTGGTGCACGAGGTAGGTGTCGAGCGGGTCGTCGCGGGCGACGAGCACGACGAGCGCCTCGTCGGCGGCCCGTCCGGCACGCCCGGCCTGTTGCCAGAACGACGCGCGGGTGCCCGGGAACCCGGCCTGCACCACGGCGTCGAGACCGGAGATGTCGACGCCGAGCTCGAGCGCGTTGGTGGTCGCGACCCCGAGCAGCTCGCCCGACATCAGGTCGGCCTCCAGCGCGCGCCGTTCCTCGGGCAGATAGCCGCCGCGGTAGGCGGCCACCCGCGCGGCCAGCTCCGGAGCGATCTCGGCGACCTGGCGCTTCGCACCGAGCGCGGTGAGCTCGGCGGCCCGCCGGGACCGGACGAACGCCAGGGTGCGGGCGTCGGTCAGGACGAGGTCGGCGAGCATCCGGGCGACCTCGGCGCCGGCGGAGCGGCGGACCGGCGCCCCGTTCTCCCCGGTGATCTCGGCGAGCAGCGGCGGCTCCCAGAACGCGACGGTGCGCCCGGCGTGCGGGGACCCGTCCTCGGTGACGGCGACGACGCCGCGTCCGGTCAGCCGGGACGCGAACTCCTCCGGGCGGGCCACCGTCGCCGAGGCGAGCACGATCACGGGGCGCGCGCCGTAGCGGGCGGCGAGGCGCAGCAGCCGGCGCAGCAGCAGCGCCACGTGCGAGCCGAACACCCCGCGGTAGGTGTGGCACTCGTCGACCACGACGTAGCGCAGCCGGCGGAGGAAGGTCGCCCAGCGTCCGTGCCGGGGAAGGATCGACCGGTGCAGCATGTCCGGGTTGGAGAACACCCACCGGCAGTGCCTGCGGACCCAGTCGCGCTGGTCCATGGGGGTGTCGCCGTCGAACGCGGCGGGCCGGACCCCGTCCGGGGCGAGCCCGTCGAGGGACCGCAGCTGGTCGGCCGCGAGTGCCTTGGTCGGGGCGAGGTACAGCGCCGTGGCCCGCGGGTCCTCGGCCAGCCCGGCGAGCACCGGCAGCTGGTAGACCAGCGACTTCCCCGACGCCGTCCCCGTCGCGACGACGACGTCGGCGCCGGAGTGCACCAGCTCCGCACCGTGCGCCTGGTGCGACCACGGGCGGGTCACGCCGCGATCCGCCCAGGCCGTGCGCAGCGGCTCGGGCGTCCAGCCCGGCCAGTCGACCGGGTTCCCGGCCCGCGCCGGAATCCGCACGACGTGCCGCAACGGGTCGTCGACGGCGCCGACCCCGTCGTCGCCGGAGCCGCGGTATTCGCGGGAACGGTCGGAACCGCGGAGACCGTCAGGACCGTCGAAGCCGTCCTGCGCGGCGAACATCCCGGCACCCGGCCCCGGCCCCGGCCCGTCCGTGTCGGCGGCACCGGACGCCCACGTGGTGTCGGCACGGGCCGGGTCGACCCCCGAGCCCGCCAGCACGCGACGCAGCAGCTCCACCCCGCGCTGCGACCCGTCCGGGCCCTGCGTGCTCTCCGCCGTCGCTCCCACGACCGACCACGATGGCACAGATGTTCGAACGATCCGCGGTCGCTCCCGGTGGCCGACCCGAACCGGCGTCCCGCCGCCGGACGGATCGGGGAAGTCGTTGCACCGCAGCTGATCTGCAGGTTCCCGGATTGCGTCGCAACATCGTGTGGGATTGATCACTTTTGCCAGTTCGTTACGTTTTGTGATCCCAATCGCACTGAGGGATGCACCACACTCCTAGACTGCACCAGCCCGGTCACCGGTGGACACCGCCCGGGCCCAGTCGACGCCGACGAGGCCGTCGCCGCCCGGCCGGGTCGAGCCACAGTGACCCGTCCCGGCCGCCGGGGACCTCGCCGGCCGGATCCTTTCCACCGGGAGGACACGGATGTCCCAGCCCACCTACCTCGCCCAGGGCCTCGAGCTCGGCGGCGGGGACCTCGCCATCGTCGGCGTGGTCGCGGTGGTCGCCCTCGTCGCCCTGGTCGTCGGCGGTCTCCTGTTGCGGGAGGTGCTCTCCTACGGCGAGGGCACCCCGAACATGCAGGAGATCGGCCGCGCGGTCCAGGAAGGCGCCACGGCGTACCTCAACCGTCAGTTCCGCACGCTCGCGATCTTCGCCGCGATCGTGTTCGTCCTGCTCTTCGCGCTCCCCGCCGAGGACCTCGGCGAACGCATCGGCCGGTCGATCTTCTTCGTCGTCGGCGCGGTCTTCTCCGCGATCATCGGCTACCTGGGCATGTGGCTCGCGACGCGCGCGAACATCCGGGTCGCAGCCGCCTCACGCGAGGCGGGCGGCCGGGAGAAGGCGACCCGTATCGCGTTCCGCACCGGCGGCGTCGTCGGCATGTTCACCGTCGGCCTCGGCCTGTTCGGGGCCGCGATCGTCGTGCTCGTCTACGCCGGCCAGGCGCCCCGCGTCCTGGAGGGTTTCGGCTTCGGCGCGGCACTGCTCGCGATGTTCATGCGGGTCGGCGGCGGCATCTTCACCAAGGCCGCCGACGTCGGCGCCGACCTGGTCGGCAAGGTCGAGCAGGGCATCCCCGAGGACGACCCCCGCAACGCGGCCACCATCGCCGACAACGTGGGCGACAACGTCGGCGACTGCGCCGGCATGGCCGCCGACCTGTTCGAGTCCTACGCGGTGACCCTGGTCGCGGCGCTGATCCTCGGCACCGCGGCGTTCGGCCTGCAGGGCCTTCTGTTCCCGCTGATCGTCCCCGCGATCGGCGTGATCACCGCGATCCTCGGCGTCTACCTGACCAAGGCCCGCGCCGGGGAGAACACCCTGCGCGCGATCAACCGCAGCTTCTACCTCTCGGCGCTGTTCGCCGGGGTGCTGTCGATCGTCGCCGCCTACGTCTACCTCCCGGGCACCTTCGGCGAGCTGCTGAACCCGACCGACACCAGCGTCGTCGGCCTGGCCGGCGACCCGCGCCTGATCGCCTCGGTCGCGGTCGTCATCGGCATCGTGCTGGCCGCGGTCATCCTCAAGCTGACCGGCTACTACACCGGCACCGAGGACCGTCCGGTCAAGGACGTCGGCGAGTCCTCGCTGACCGGTGCGGCCACCGTGATCCTGTCCGGCATCTCGATCGGCTTCGAGTCCGCCGTCTACACCGCCCTCGTCATCTCCGCGGCCGTCTACGGCGCGTTCCTGCTGTCCGGCTCGATCGTCGTGTCGCTGTTCGCGGTCGCGCTGGCCGGTACCGGCCTGCTGACCACGGTCGGCGTCATCGTCGCGATGGACACCTTCGGCCCGGTCTCGGACAACGCCCAGGGCATCGCGGAGATGTCGGGCGACGTCGAGGGCGAGGGCGTCGACATCCTCACCGAGCTCGACGCGGTCGGGAACACCACCAAGGCGATCACCAAGGGCATCGCGATCGCCACCGCGGTGCTCGCGGCCACGGCGCTGTTCGGCTCCTACCGCGACGCGATCAGCCAGGCGCTCGCCGGGGTCAACATCGCCGCGCAGGACGCCGGGACCGCCTTCGCCTACGAGGTGTTCAGCCCGAACACCCTGGTCGGCGTGATCATCGGAGCCTCGGTGGTCTTCATGTTCTCCGGTCTCGCGGTCAACGCGGTGACCCGCGCCGCGGGCGCCGTCGTCTACGAGGTGCGCCGCCAGTTCCGGGAGCACCCCGGGATCATGGACCGCACCGAGCGCCCCGAGTACGGCCGTGTCGTCGACATCTGCACCCGGGACTCGCTGCGCGAGCTGGCCACCCCCGGCCTGCTCGCCATCTTCGCCCCGATCGCGGTCGGGTTCGGTCTCGGCGTCGGCCCGCTGGCCGGTTACCTGGCCGGTGCCATCGCGACCGGTGTCCTGATGGCGATCTTCCTGGCCAACTCGGGCGGCGCCTGGGACAACGCCAAGAAGCTCGTCGAGGACGGCAACCACGGCGGCAAGGGTTCCGACGCCCACGAGGCGACGATCATCGGCGACACCGTCGGCGACCCGTTCAAGGACACCGCGGGCCCCGCGATCAACCCGCTGATCAAGGTCATGAACCTGGTCTCGGTGCTGATCGCCCCGGCGGTCGTGGTGCTGTCCACCCCGGACGCCAACCCGCTGATCCGGATCGTCATCGCGATCGTCGCCGTGGTGATCATCGCGGCCGCGGTGGTGGTCTCGAAGCGTCGCACCTCGGCGATCACCGACACCCCGGCCGAGAGCTCGGTCAGCTAGGCGACACCTCGCAGGACCACGGCGGCCGCTCGTCCCATCGGGACGGGCGGTCGTCCTGCGTCGCGGGACGATTCGGATACTCTCCGCCGGACGGCAGCGATCACCCCGACGGAGGAGCGATGCGGACATCGCGAGGTCTCGCCGGACTCCTCGTCGCCCCGGCCGTCCTGCTGGCGGGCTGCGGCCCCTCCGGGCCGACCGTCGAGCAGTGGACCGAGTCGATGTGCGCGGCCGTGCTGCCCTTCGTCCGCACCGCCGTGGACACCCCCGGTGAGACCCCGGACCCCGCGCAGCGGTTGCGGGTCCTCTCGGACTACCTGACCCGCACCACCCAGGCCGCCGACGGCGCGCTGGGCGACCTGGACCGGCTCGGCCCGGCTCCCGTCGACGACGGCGATGCCCTTTCCGCACGGCTCCAGAGCGGGCTCGGCGAGATCCGCTCGGCGTTCTCCGGGGCGCGTTCGCGGGTCGACGCCATCGACCCGGCCGACCCCGCCGCGGTGCAGCGCGACCTGCCCGCCGCGCTGGAGCCGCTGGCCCGCCTCGGCGGCACCACCGGCCCCCTCGACGAGGTCACCGGCAACCCGGCGATCGCCTCGGCGTTCCGGGCCTCGACGACCTGCACAGATCTCACCCGGTCGGCGGAGCAGGCCCGCGCGACACCACCGCCCGGCGCACCCGCTGCTGCTCCGAACGGGCCAACCGGGGAGGGTGGAAGCAGCTGACCGGCGACGGCGTCCTACCGTCGACCACTGTCCGTGCCCCGGGCCCCGACGGGCCCCGACCCTGGAGCCCGACGATGGCCACCCCCCGCCCGGCGCGAACCGCCCGGGTCCTGCTCCCCACCCTGCTCGCCGCGCTCCTGGCCGGCGGCTGCGCGTCGAGCGTGGCCGGCACCCCCGCGGCGGACCCGGCCCCGCGGCCGACCGCGGGCGTCGGCGCCGACCCGGTCGCCTGGGGCGACAAGGTCTGCGGCGCGACCCTGGCCTACTACCAGCCGCTCAACACCCCGCCGAACTACGACGGCGCCGACCTCGCCGGCATCAAGACGCGCCTGTCGGAGTACCTCGGGAAGGTCGCGGCCGGCATCGACACCGGCAAGAAGCAGCTGACCGCGGCCGGCGAGTCCCCGGTGAGCGGCGGCGACGCGTGGGCGACCGCGGTGCGCGACATGCTCGACCGGTCCGGCACGACGATCGCCCAGGCCAAGAAGGACGTCGACGCGATCGACCCGAACGACGTCCAGGGCTTCAAGGGCAAGCTCGACGGCGCCCAGCAGAAGCTGCGGACGATCTCCGGCGCCCAGGGCCTGGACAAGATCGGCCCCACCCCGCGGCTGGACAAGGCGTTCGCGACCGCGCCGAAGTGCGTCGCCCTCAAGAAGATCAACGGTCCCGCCTGACCCGCCGCGTCACCCGTCCGGCGCTCCCTGCTGGGCAAGCTCGAACATGCGTTCTATGCTTCACGGGTGCCGCAGATGTCGCTGTTCTCCGCGGAGGCCCGGCCGGCCGGGCTGACCGACCTGGCCGGGCTGCTCTGCGGGCCCGGGCGCATCGAGCGGTTCGGCGCCGGTGACACGGCCCGGTTCGACGTCCCGCTGCCGATCGAGGGGCGCGAGACCGCGCTGGCCGCGCTGGCGGCGGCCCGCGGCGTCACCCTTGCCCCCGGCGCGTCCGGGATGCGCAGCGCGTTCCGGCGCGACCTGGTCCCGCTGGCCCACGCCTGGTGCACGCCGGACGGTCGCAAGCAGATCCCGCCGGACTTCCAGCTCGACGGCGCCACGCTCCGGCTGTGGGCGCTCTCCGCGGGCACGTCCGACCTGCGGGGCGGGTATCTGCTGCTGCTCGACCCGCAGGCCCCATGGACACACGGCCCGCTGATCGCCGCCGCCACCCGGGCCGGCCTGCCCCCGGCACGGCTCTCCCCGGGGGAACACGGCGCGCCCGGCCCGGCGTTACGCCTGCACGGAGCTCGCCGACTGGCCCGACTGGTGGAACTGGTGGGCCCCGCGCCGCGGATGACGAACCCGACCGAGTGGCCCCGGCACCACGGCCGACCGGCCGCCTGACCTGCCGAACCACGGCCGGGTCTACGCTGGCGACTCGCCCGCTCCCCGTGGCACGAGCCACGACACGGAGCGACGACGGTGTGAGATCGTGCGATCGTCGACCCCGAACACGACGCTCAGCGCAACCGTCCCGGCACGCTCCGGGACCGCACGGTGTAACAGTGCGAGGTCGGGAAACGGCTACGACGTCGCAGGGACCGCGACGCAGCCGAGGAGATGAGGTAGGACCACGTGGCAGCAGCGACAACGGGAACGACGGGTTCGGCACGCACGTCGGGGGGCAGCACGCGCAAGCCGGCCTCGACGGCGAACGCATCCGGCCGCCCGACGCGCCGCCTGGTGATCGTCGAGTCCCCCAGCAAGGCGAAGAAGATCCAGCCCTACCTGGGCAACGACTACATCGTCGAGTCCTCGGTCGGTCACATCCGTGACCTGCCGCGCGGCGCGGCGGACGTCCCCGCCAAGTACAAGGGCGAGTCCTGGGCGCGGCTCGGCGTCGACGTCGACAACCAGTTCAGCCCGCTCTACATCGTCACGCCGGAGAAGCGCAGCACCGTCTCGGAGCTGCGCGAGGCGCTCAAGACCGTCGACGAACTCCTGCTCGCGACGGACCCCGACCGTGAGGGCGAGGCCATCGCCTGGCACCTCCTGGAGACCCTCCAGCCGAAGGTCCCGGTCCGGCGGATGGTCTTCCACGAGATCACCGAGTCGGCGATCCGCGCGGCCGCCGAGAACACCCGCGAGCTCGACCAGCACCTCGTCGACGCACAGGAGACCCGCCGCATCCTGGACCGCCTCTACGGCTACGAGGTCTCCCCCGTGCTGTGGAAGAAGGTCATGCCGAAGCTGTCGGCGGGCCGCGTCCAGTCGGTCGCGACCCGGCTGATCGTGCAGCGCGAGCGGGACCGCATCGCGTTCCGCTCCGCGGAGTACTGGGACATCGCCGCGACCCTCGACGCCGGGGAGAAGGCCACGCCGCGCTCGTTCGGTGCGCGGCTGCTGCAGGTCGACGACAAGCGCGTCGCCACCGGCCGCGACTTCGACTCGCTCGGGCAGCTGAAGAAGGGCTCCGCGGAGGTCGTCACCCTGAACGAGGCCGAGGCGCGCCGCCTCGCCGAGGGGCTGCAGGACCGTCCGATGGAGGTCGCCTCCGTCGACTCCAAGCCCTACACGCGCAAGCCGTACCCGCCGTTCATGACCTCGACGCTGCAGCAGGAGGCGGGCCGCAAGCTGCGGTTCTCCTCCGAGCGCACGATGCGCAGCGCGCAGCGTCTGTACGAGAACGGCTACATCACCTACATGCGTACGGACTCGACGACGCTGTCGGCGACAGCCATCGAGGCGGCCCGCTCGCAGGCCCGTGAGCTGTACGGCGACGCCTACGTCGCGGACTCGCCCCGCCAGTACACGCGCAAGGTGAAGAACGCCCAGGAGGCCCACGAGGCCATCCGTCCCGCCGGCGAGACCTTCCGGACCCCGGGTGCCATCGCCCGCGAGGTCGACGGCGACGACTTCCGCCTCTACGAGATGATCTGGCAGCGGACCATCGCCTCGCAGATGAACGACGCCCGCGGGACCACCGTGAGCGTCCGGATCGCGGGCACCGCGGGGACCGGCGAGAAGGTCGTGTTCGCGTCCTCGGGCCGCACGATCACCTTCCCCGGCTTCCTCAAGGCCTACGTCGAGACCCTCGACGACGAGGCCTCGGGCCAGCAGGCCGACGACGCCGAGTCCCGGCTGCCCGAGCTGACCGAGGGCCAGCCGCTGACCGCCACCGAGCTGGTGCCCGACGGGCACTCCACCAGCCCGCCGTCGCGGTTCACCGAGCCCGCGCTGGTCAAGGCGATGGAGGAGATGGGGATCGGCCGGCCGTCGACGTACGCGTCGACGATCAAGACGATCCTCGACCGAGGCTACGTCTGGAAGAAGGGCTCCGCGCTCGTCCCGTCGTGGGTGGCGTTCGCCGTCGTCGGGCTGATGGAGGAGCACTTCGGCCAGCTCGTCGACTACGACTTCACGGCCGCGATGGAGGACGATCTCGACTCCATCGCCTCCGGTGACGACTCCCGTGTGCACTGGCTGTCCGGGTTCTACTTCGGCACCGACGGCGCGAGCAGCGGCTCGGAGATCGCCCGGGCCGGTGGGCTGAAGAAGCTCGTCGGATCGAACCTGGAGGAGATCGACGCCCGCACGGTGAACTCGATCCCGATGTTCGCCGACGCGGCGGGCAACGACGTCGTCGTCCGGGTGGGGCGTTACGGCCCATACCTGGAGCGGATCGTCGACGGCGAGTCCCAGCGCGCGAACCTGCCCGACGACCTGGCCCCGGACGAGCTGTCCGAGGAGATCGCCGAGAAGCTGTTCTCGGTGCCTCAGGAAGGCCGCAAGCTGGGCACCGATCCGGTCACCGGACACGAGATCGTGGCGAAGGAGGGCCGCTTCGGTCCCTACGTCACCGAGCTCCTGCCCGAGCCGGAGGTGTCCGAGGGCGCCAAGAAGAAGCCGGCCAAGCCGAAGCCGCGCACCGGCTCGCTGTTCAAGTCGATGACGGTCGACACCATCACCCTCGAGGATGCGCTGCGGCTGCTGTCGCTGCCGCGGATCGTCGGCACGGACCCGGACTCCGGTGACGAGATCACCGCGCAGAACGGCCGCTACGGCCCGTACCTGAAGAAGGGCACGGACTCGAGGTCGCTCTCCGGCGAGGAGCAGCTCTTCACGGTCACCCTGGAGGAGGCCCTGGAGATCTACAAGCAGCCCAAGCAGCGGGGCCGCGCCGCCGCGGCGCCGCCGCTGCGCGAGTTGGGCGAGGACGCCTCGACCGGTAAGAAGATGGTGATCAAGGACGGCCGGTTCGGCCCCTACGTCACCGACGGCGAGACCAACGCCAGCCTGCGCAAGGGCGACTCGGTCGAGGAGATCACCGACGACCGGGCCTCCGAGCTGCTCGCCGAGCGGCGGGCGAAGGCCCCGGCGAAGAAGAAGACGACGACCCGCAAGCCGGCGGCGTCGAAGAGCACGGCGGCCAAGAGCACCGCGGCCAAGACCGGGACCCGCACCGCCGCGGCGAAGAAGACGACGACCCGCAGCACCGCGGCGAAGAAGACGACGACCCGCAGCACCGCGGCCAAGACCACGCCGACGAAGTCGACCGGAACCCGGACGCGCACGACCCCGACGACCTGAGACCGGTGACGACGACGGGCCCCGCTCCGGATGATCCGGTGCGGGGCCCGTCGCGTCGACGGGGCCGGTCAGCCCGCGGCGAGGGCCTTCTTCACGGCGGCGGCGACGCGGCCGCCCTCGGCGCGGCCCGCCGCGGCGGCGTTCGCCTTCTTCATGACCTGGCCCATCTGCTTCATGCCGGGCTTCTCCCCGGTCTCGGACTCCACCTCGGCGACGGCGGCGGTCGCCAGGGCGGCCACCTCGTCGTCGTCGAGCTGGGTCGGCAGGTACCGGGCGAGGACCTCGCCCTCGGCGCGCTCACGCTCGGCGGACTCGGGGCGGCCGCCGTCGGCGAAGGCCTGGGCGGACTCGGCGCGCCGCTTGGTCTCCTTGGTGATGACCGCGCGGACCTCGTCGTCGGAGAGCTCCCGGGCGGTGTCACCGGCCACCTCGGCGTTGCCGATGGAGGTCAGGACGGATCGCAGGGTCGTCCGCACCAGCTCGTCCCTGGCCTTCATCGCGGTGGTCAGGTCGGCCCGCAGCTGCTCCTTGAGGGTGCTCACGGGTCGCCACGATAGTCCCGCGACGTAGGCTGGATCGCGTGAGTATCGCCGGGACCCTCGCCCGTACCGCCGCCGGCGCCGCCCTGCTCGGAGCGTCGGGCATCGGGTACGCGGCGGGGATCGAGCGGCGGCACTGGACGCTGCGCCGGGTCGAGCTGCCCGTCCTCGACGAGGGTGCGCGGCCGCTGCGGATCCTGCACCTGTCGGACTTCCACCTCACGCCGGGCCAGCGCAGCAAGATCCGGTGGATCGCGGCGCTGGACGAGCTCGACCCGCACCTGGTGATCGACACCGGGGACAACCTGGCGCACCCCGACGCGGTCCCGGGCGTGCTGACCGCGCTGGGGAGGCTGCTGGAGCGGCCGGGCGCGTTCGTGTTCGGCAGCAACGACTACTACGGCCCCACCCCGAAGAACCCGGCCCGCTACCTGCGCCGCGGGGACACGAAGCGGGTGCACGGGGCGGACCTGCCCTGGACCGACCTGCGCGCCGCGTTCCGCGAGCACGGCTGGGTCGACGCCACCCACGCCCGGCACGTGCTCGAGGTCGACGGCCGGACGGTCCGGATCGCGGGCGTCGACGACCCGCACCTGAACCTGGACCGCTACCCGCGCATCGCCGGCCACGACGCCGACGCCGACCTGCGCATCGGGCTGACCCACTCCCCCGAGCCGCGGGTCCTCGACGGCTTCGCCGCCGACGGATACGACCTCGTCCTCGCCGGGCACACCCACGGCGGCCAGCTGCGGGTGCCCGGCTACGGCGCACTCGTCACCAACTGCGGGATCGACCGGTCCCGGGCCCGCGGGGCGAGCCGCTGGGGCAGCCGGATGCGGCTGCACGTGTCGGCCGGGCTGGGCACCTCGCCGTACGCACCGGTGCGCTTCGCGTGCCCGCCGGAGGCCTCGCTGCTGACCCTCGTCCCCCGCACGACCGGCCCCGATGCGCGGACGGGAACCCCCGCGCAGGCCTCGGAGGGCATCGGGTAGAGTTCTCCACGGCTCACGGGGAGACCCGGGTGCCCATCGGGGTGTGGCGCAGCTTGGTAGCGCGCTTCGTTCGGGACGAAGAGGTCGCAGGTTCAAATCCTGTCACCCCGACAACACGAAGGCCCAGGTCCGGCGGACCTGGGCCTTCGTCGTGTTCCACAGCCTCTCACCGGAGGGCCGGGCCGAGCAGCAGGCCGCCGTCGCTCACGTACTCCGAGCCCGTCACGAAGGACGCCGCCGGGGAGGCGAGGAACAGCACCAGCGCCGAGATGTCGGCCGGCTCTCCCAGCCGCGGCACCGCGAAGGGGTCGGGCGAGTAGAAGTCGGCGATGGGGGCGGCGGCTCCGGCGGCGGGCTCGGTGATGAACGGCGTCGCGATGACTCCCGGGTGGACGACGTTGACCCGGATCCCGTCGCGGCCCAGCTCGAGCGCCGCGGTCCTGGTCAGGCCGCGCAGCGCCCACTTGGCGGCGACGTACGGCGCGTAGTGGGCGGTCCCCCCGGTCCCCATGACGGAACCGATGTTGGTGATGGACCCGCCGCCCGCACGGCGCAGGGCCGGCGTCACCGCCTTGATGCCGAAGAACGCACCGGTCAGATCGATGTCGAGCACACGCCGCCACGTGGACGCCTCGGTCGTCTCGATCGGTGCGGGCGGGTTCTGGACGCCGGCGTTGTTGACCAGGACGGTCAGCCGGCCGAACCGGTGCTCGGCCTCGGCGACGGCCGCGCTCCACGACGGCGCGGTACGCGGTCCGGGCCACCGACCCCGGGTCGTGACGACGACCGCGCGGTTCGTGGCGCGGACGGCGGGCGGCGTCGGGTGCACGATGGACCCGTGATCGGTGACCGCTGGGGCGTGAGCGACGCCGAGACCACCCGCCCCTACCCGTGCGACGAGCTCGTCCCGGCCCCCACGCTGCAGGCGTGGCGGGGCGTCTCCGTCGCCGCGCCGGCCGCCGTCGTCTGGCCGTGGGTCGCCCAGATCCGGCTCGCCCCGTACTCCTACGACTGGGTCGACAACCTCGGACGTCGATCCCCGCAGGAGCTCATAGGGCTCCCGGAACCGCAGGTCGGGGACACCTTCACCGCGACCGGCGGACGGCGGCTCGGCCGGGTCCTCTCGGTCGACCCCGGCGTGCAGCTCACCGGCAGCGTCCTGGGCGCCGTCATGTCCTACGTCCTCGCGCCGCAGGGGGCGGACACGACCCGCCTGCTGCTCAAGGTCGTCATGGGCAGCACCCGCGCGATCGCACCGCTGGTGTCGGTCGGCGACCTCGTGATGGCCCGGCGGCAGCTGCTGAACCTGGGACGGCTCGCCGAGCGCCACAGCCGGCCACAGGGTCGTTGACGACACACCGGGCACGGTGGGGTGCGGCGACGGGGGGTGATGCGCGATCCTGACGGGATGAGTGAGAACCCGGTAGCGCTCGATCTCGACGACGCGGGACTGGCCGGTGGCCTCCCCCGCCCGGCGCACCAGCTCGACGGGATCCAGGACGTACCGTTCCGCCCGGTCCAGTTCCGCGACAACGACCTCCCGACCGCACTGGAGCGGGCCGCGCAGTGGCTGCGGGAGACCCAGTCCTGGCTGGGTGAGCCGGTCGACGTGATCGCCATCCACCTCGACTACAACGAGGCGTCCGAGGCGGCGTACTACGAGCTCAAGCTGCTGTGCAACGAGGAGGACCTCGCCGGGGCACCCATCGCGGTGCGCCAGCGGGCCGCCGCCGACGCCTGACCACGCCACGACAGGTCGCCGCCCCGGCACCGACCGTGCCGGGGCGGCGCCCATCCAGTGATCAGAGTCACGCCGAGCGTGACGATCAGCAGGTCGTGACCCTGCAGAACGTCCGCAGGAGCACTGCGGGGCGGACGGCTGTTTGGCCGACACCGGACCCTGCGGTAGCGTTCTCCTCGGTCACCGTAGTTCTGAGTTTCGTGTCTCAAGCGCGCTCGCAGAATGATGATGCGGGCGGATCCGCTGTCTTTGGTGTAGCTGAAGCTGGCTGCCGTCTGGGAATTCCTCTGACCCGGGCAGCCGCACGACGTGGTTGTTCCGTCCGAATGCTGCATGACAAGGAGTCACCATGACCAACGGCACCGTGAAGTGGTTCAACGCCGAAAAGGGCTTCGGCTTCATCGCCCCCGAGGACGGCGGCGCCGACGTGTTCGTCCACTACTCGGCCATCGAGGGCTCGGGCTTCAAGGAGCTCCAGGAGAACCAGGCCGTGTCCTACGAGGTCACCCAGGGCGCCAAGGGCCCGCAGGCCTCCTCGGTGTCCCCCCGCTGACACCCCCGCCCGGCCGTGCGGCCGGGCACTGTTCCTCCGTCCGATGGCGGCATCCCCACGCGGGATGCCGCCATCGGCGTCTCCGGGCCGCTAGCGTGGCGGAGTGCCGCTGTCCGACCGCCAGACCGCACTGCTCGCGGACCGGCTACCCGGGCACGAGGTCGTCGCCGACCACGGCTGGGGTCTGGTCGGGACCACCGTGCTGCAGATCCGCCACGACGGTGCCGACCTCATCGTGAAGGCCGGCGACGACGCCGACACCCACATCGCTCGCGAGCTGCGCGCCCACCGCGAGTGGCTGGCCCCGCTCGTCGCCCGCGGCCGCGCGCCGGAGCTGCGCTACGCCGACGCCGACGCGAAGCTGCTGGTCACCCGCTACCTGCCCGGGGCCCTGGTGCAGGACACGCCCGCCGAGCACGAGCCGTCGACCTACCGCGGCGCCGGGGAGCTGCTGGCGCTGCTGCACGACCGGCCCGCCGTCGTCGACGAGGGGTACGGCGCCCGGCTGCGCGACACCGTGCTGGCCAGGCTCGGGCGTCCGCACCGCATCGCCCCCGGGCTGCTCGCGCGGCTCCGGGCGGAGGTGGCCGGCTGGCCGACACCGGCGGCCCGGCTCGTCCCCACCCACGGCGACTGGCACCCCCGCAACTGGCTGGTGTACGACGGGGTCGTCGCCGTGATCGACCTGGGCCGTGCGGCGCTGCGCCCGGCGCCCACCGACCTGGTGCGTCTCGCCGCCCGCCAGTTCCGGTGGGACCCGGCGCTGGAGACCGCCCACCACGACGGCTACGGCGGCGACCCGCGCGAGCCCGGCCCGTGGCGCCGGGAGTGGATAGCCGAGGCCGTCGGCACCGCGACCTGGGCCCTGAAGGTCGGCGACGAGCCGTTCGAGGCCCACGGACACCGGATGCTCGCCGAGGCGTTCCCCGACTAGCCTGCGCCGGTGCCCCTCGTCGTCGGTCCGGCCACCTCGTTCGACGACCTCGCGACCCTGCTGGGCCCGAAGCGCGACCCCGACGCGTCGGTCTGCTGGTGTCTCTCGCACCGCCTGCCCGCGGCGACGCACCGCGCCCTGACCGGCCGGGCCCGGGGCGAGTACGTGCGGGAGCTGACGACCCGCGCGGTCGCACCCGGTGTCGTCGCCCACGACGACGGCGAGCCGGTCGGCTGGGCCGCCGTCGCGCCACGCTCCGAGCTGCCGTTCGCCCGCTCCCGCACCATCCCGCACGTCGACGACCTCCCGGTCTGGTCGGTGTGGTGCTTCCGGGTCCGCGCCGGGCACCGGGGCCGCGGCATCGCGCGGGCCCTGCTCGCCGGAGCCGTCGCGTACGCCCGGGACCAGGGGGCGCCGGCCGTCGAGGGCTACCCGGTGGACAACCGGGGCGCCCGGGTCGACCTGACGATGGCCTACGTCGGCACCCGCGCGTTGTTCGAGGCGGGCGGGTTCACGTTCGCCGCGGCGACCACCGGGGTGTCCGGCGGGTTCCCGCGGGTGGTCATGCGCCGCGCGCTGACCGGCTGACCCGGCACCGCCCCGGATCGCGCAGATCCGTGACGGCGGACCGCTCCCGTTCCCGGCAGGCTCGCCCACGTCCTGACGAGCCTCCGGTCGCCGCCGGAGGAGCACCGAGACGGAGGAGCGATGATCGTGGTCATCGTCGTGGTCGGCATCTTCTTCCTGCTCATGGGCGGGTACGCGCTGGCCGCGCCGGCCGCGCTGGTCCGGCCGTTCGGGCTGGTGGCCGACGGCCCGGAGAGCAGGTCGGAGGTGCGCGCCGTCTACGGCGGGTTCGGCCTGGCGATCGCGGCCGTGCTCGGACTGGCCCTGGCCGTCCCCGGGCTCCGCATCGGCGTGGTGCTGACCGTCGCCTTCGCGCTCGGCGGGATGGCCGTCGGGCGCGTGCTGTCCCGGATGGTCGACCGGCCCACCGCGTTCTACCCGATCTGGTTCTACGGCCTGGTCGAGGCGGTCGCGGCCGGTGCGCTGGTCGTCGTCGCCGCGACCTGACCGGGCACGACCCGGATGTCGAGCCCCGACCGGAAGAGCCGTCCGGGCGGCAGGCCGAACATCCGGCGGAACGCCAGCCCGAGGTGCGACGGCGTCGCGAAACCGGCGTCGGCCGCGGCCCGGGTGAGGTCCCCGCCGTCGCGCACGACGCCCGCGACGATCTGCATCCGCGCCCACCTGCGGTAGGCCCGCAGGCCTGCCCCCGTCTGCCGGGTGAACAGGCGCGCGAAGTGGCCCGGCGACAGCCCGGCCGCCGCCGCGAGGTCACCGGTCGGCAGGTCCGGGCCGCCGGGCCGGTGCAGGGCCGCGATCGCCCGCGCGATGCGG
>NZ_JAMXSG010000110.1:0-17432 GCF_024124365.1 Pseudonocardia sp. McavD-2-B | reverse complement strand
TCGGCGACCGCGGCGAGCAGCGCGCCACCGGTGCCACGCCGGTGCGCGGCACCGACGCAGACGTGCACGCCGACGTCGCCCGGGCCGACCGGGAACGCGCGGGCCAGCGCGTGCCGCACCGGGCGGTAGATCTCCAGGTACGCGATCGGTCCGGCGGCCGGGTCGCCGGCGGGCTCCACGAGCACGGCGGCGGTACCCGACCCGGCGCCGTGGCCGTCCAGCTCACGAGCCCAGCGCTCGTCGGGCCAGGGCTGACCGAAGAAGCGCACCACCTCGGGCCTGCGCATCCAGTCCCCGACGGTGCGCAGGTCGGCGCCGTGCGGACGGGCCGGACGCAGCAGGTACTCCCCCGCGCGGCCGGGCACCGGCGGGTCGGTCACCGCCGGCGCACCCGCCCGCAGCAGCGGGTTCGGCGTGCGGTGCCACCGGGCCGGGTGCAGGACCGGGCGACGCCACAGGTGCGCCGCGGTCAGCCAATGATGCAGCAGCCGCCGCACCCGGCCGGGGCGCTCGGCGTCACGGGCCGCGGCGAGCCGCTCGGCCAGCGCGGTGAGCTCCGAGCACTCCGGCCGAGCCGCCGGGCCGGTTGCCCCGACCAGCGGCAGCAGGCCCGACACCAGTACCCGGTCGGTCAGGTCGGCGTCGGAGACGCGACCCGCCTCGTGGTGCAGCAGGGCCAGCGCGACCGCCACCGGGTCGGTGCCACCGGCGGGCTCCGGCGGGCCGCCGGCCGGCCCCTGTTCCGGGGCGGGACCGTCGGCGGCCGCCGGGACCGGACCCGGCGGCAGCGGTCCGGGGCCGCCGCGGGCGGCGAGCTCGGTACGCAACGCGGCGGCCAGCTCGTCGGGACCCGGGTGGGGGTCGACGGCACCGTCGGTCGTGGCCAGGGCGATCCGGGAGAACCGGTGCAGGCCGACCGGCGAGGCGTGCTCGACCTCGGCGACGACGTCCATCCCCACCGCGGGCAACGGCAGGACCAGCGGACCCGGCGCCGGATCGGCGCCGATGTCGAGGAGGGCGTGTCGCAGGATCCGTTCCCGGCGGGCGGCGGGAGTCATCAGGTCAGGTAACCCCCCATGCGGCGGAAGTGGTCGCCGGCGACGTGCTCGACCCCGTCGGCGTCCTTGACCCGCTGCAGGACCAGGCCGTACTGGCCGCCACGCCAGGCGTCCGGCCCGGCGACGACGACCACCCCGCTCCCCTCGCGGGCGAAGATCCGCCCGTTGGTCCCGCCGCAGCGCTCCCGCGACACGGTCGCCTCCAGCACCCGCAGCCGCGCCCCGTCGTGCAGGCACCAGGCGTTCGGGTACGGCCCGGTCTGCGCGCGCACCAGGTTGACCAGGTCGGCCGCCGGACGGTCCCAGGGGATGCGGTTGTCCTCGTCGGCCCGCTTGTGGAAGAACGACGCGTGCGCCGGGTCCTGGGTGAGCCACTCGTGCGGACCGTGCTCGACCCGGTCGAACGCCTCGAGCGCGAGCGGTCCGAACAGGAGCACGGTGCGCTCGAACAGGTCCTCGGTGGTGTCGGTCGGGGTGACCGGCACCGTGCGCTGGCAGATGATCGGGCCGCGGTCGAGCTCGGCGTCCATCCAGTGCGCGGTCACGCCCACCTGGCTCTCGCCGTTGATCAGCGCCCAGTTCAGCGGGGAGAACCCGGCGTAGCGCGGGAGCAGCGAGTCGTGGGTGTTGACCGTCCCGCGGGGCGGGGCGGAGAACACCTGCGGGGAGATCCAGGTGCGCCAGTTGCAGGCCACCCCGATCTCGGCACCGGACCCGGTGATCGCGGTGACCAGCTCGGCGTCCACGGCCTTCTCCCGGTAGAGCACCGGGATCCCGTGCTCACGGGCCAGGTCACCGAGCGACTCCTGGAAGATCACCGGGGACGGCTCGCCCTCCTCCGGGTGGCTGACGACGAGCACCACCTCGTGCCGCGAGTCCAGCAGGTCGGCGAGCAGCCGGGCTCCCCACTTCTGGTATCCGAACAACACGACACGCACGAGGTGTCGACCTCCTCCTGGGACGGGACCCGATGACGGGCGGCGACCGGTGCGCCGACCGGGGAGCGGCGAGACACACCCCGCCCTCATGATCGCCACGCGCTGGTGAGGTTAGCCTCTCTTCATGACCGAGCACAGGGGCACCGGTGACGCACGGGTCACCGCACGCGAGGTGGTCCGCAGCACGATCAGGTCGTTCCGCGGCCGGGTCGCCGCGGCCACCGTCCTGCTCTGCGGGCACCAGGTGGGTGAGGCGCTGGTACCGGTCCTGGTGGGCGTGGTGATCGACCGCGCGGTCGCGACCGGCGACGTCGGCAGCCTGGTGATCTGGCTGCTGGTACTGGCCGCGGACTTCGCGATGCTGTCCTACAGCTACCGGTTCGGCGCGCGGCAGGCCCTGCACGCCGACCTGCGTGCCGACGCCGGGCTCCGCACCCGCGTGGCGGCGCGGCTGCTGGACCACCGGGGCGGCGCCGAGACCGGCAGGCTGCCCGGCTCGGTCACCTCGATCGCCGTCGCCGACGCCAAGCGGGTCGCGGTGATGAACTTCTGGATCCCGACGGCGGCGGCCGCGGCGGCGGCGCTCGTCGTCGCCGCCGTCGCGCTGCTGCGGATCTCGCTCCCCCTGGGCCTGCTCATCCTGCTCGGCACCCCGCCGCTGCTGTGGCTGATCGGCCGGGTCGGCCGGCCGCTGGAGCGGCGCAGCGGCGCCGAGCAGGAGCGGGCCGCACGCGCGGCGGGCACCGCAGCCGACCTGGTGTCCGGGATCCGCGTCCTCAAGGGACTGGGCGCCGGGCCCGCCGCGGCCGAGCAGTACGCGGCCAGCAGCCGCACCGCGCTGGGCGCCACGCTGCGGGCGACCCGCGCCGAGGCCGGTTTCCTCGGCACCGTCCAGCTCGCGAACGGCCTGTTCCTCGCGGTCATCGCGCTCGTGGGCGGCCTGCTCGCCCTCGACGGGTCCATCACCGTCGGCAACCTGGTCTCCGCGGTCGGGCTCGCCCAGTTCCTCGTCGGGCCGCTGCAGACCCTCGGCATCGCCGGGGCGCGCTTCGCCCAGGCGCGGGCCTCGGCCGGGCGGATCGCCGAGATCCTCTCCGCGCCGCCCGCCGTCGGCCCCGGCCACGACGGCCGCGATGCCGGCCCCACCGCCGACCCCACCGACCCCGCCGCCGCGCTGGCGGTCACCGGGCTGCGGCACGGCCCGCTCGACGGCCTCGACCTGCAGGTGCCCGCCGGTCAGCTGCTCGGCGTGGTCGCCCGCGACCCGTCCGCGGCGACCGCACTCGCCCGCTGCCTGGCCCGCGACATCGCACCCGAGGAAGGGCGGATCCTGCTCGGCGGCACCGGCGTCGACGACCTCGCCCCGGCCGCCACCCGGTCCACGCTGCTGGTCGCGGCGCACGACGCGCACCTGTTCACCGGCACCGTCCTGGACAACGTCACCGCCGCGACCCGCGACGGCGCCGCGGGGTCCGCGACGGTCGCGGCGATGGCCGCGGCCCGCGCCGACCAGGCCGTCGAGGCCCTCCCGCAGGGCGCGGACACCCCGGTGACCTCGCGCGGCAGCTCACTGTCGGGCGGGCAGCGCCAGCGGGTCGCACTGGCCAGGGCGCTGGCCGCCGATCCCCCGGTCCTGGTGCTGCACGACCCCACGACCGCCGTCGACGCCGTCACCGAGACCGAGATCGCGGCCCGGCTGCGCGAGCACCGCACCGGCCGCACGACCGTGCTCCTCACCACCAGCCCGGCGCTCCTCGCGGTCACCGACCGCGTGGTGGTGCTGCGCGACGGCCGGGTCGTCGCGGACGCGACGCACACCGAGCTGATGACCGACGACACCGACTACCGCAGGGTGGTGACCGGATGACCACCGGGACCGAGCCGTCCGGACCCCGTCTGCTGCCCGTCGCCGACGGGCGCCGCACCCGCGCCGTCCTCGGCGAGCTGCTCCGGCCGCGCCGCGGGACGGCCGTCGCCGCCCTCGTCGCGCTGGTCGCCGGGTCGGCGGTGAGCCTGGTGGCGGCACCGCTGCTGGGCCGGATCGTCGACCTCGCCGCCCGCGGGGCGGCGCCGTCGGCGCTGACCGCGCCGGTCGCCGCGCTGGCCGGGGTCGCGGTCGTCCAGGGTGTGCTCGCCTTCGCCGGGATCGCGCTGATCGCCCGGGTCGGGGAGACGATGCTGGCCCGGCTGCGGGAGCGCTTCGTCGCCCGCGCGCTGGACCTGCCGCTGGACACCCTGGAGCAGGCCGGGTCCGGTGACCTCACCGCGCGCGTCACCGACGACGTCAAGGTCGTCGGCGAGGCGGTGCGCGAGGCGCTGCCCGAGTTCGCCAGGGCCGCACTGATCATCGGCCTGACCCTGGTCGCGCTCGCCGCGCTGGACTGGCGGTTCCTGCTCGGCGCGCTGCTGGCGGTGCCGATCCAGGTGGTCACCGCCCGCTGGTTCCTGCGTCACTCCGGCCCGCTCTACGACGACGAGCGCATCGCGGGCGGGGCCCAGCAGCAGCAACTGCTCGACACCGCGGCCGGGGTGAGCACGGTGCGCGCGTTCCGCCTCACCGACGACCACCTGGACCGGGTCCGTGCCCGCGCCGAGGCCGTCGCCGGGATCGGGCAGCGGCTCGTGGTGCTGCAGACCCGCTTCTTCGGCCGGCTCAACGCCGGTGAGATCCTCGGTCTGAGCGGCGTGCTGGTCGCCGGGTTCGTGCTGGTCGGCAACGGCAGCACGACGATCGGTACGGCGAGCGCGGCGGCGCTGTACTTCATCAACCTGTTCACGCCGATCAACATCATGCTGTTCCAGCTCGACGCCGCCCAGTCCGCGGTCGCCGGGTTGCGGCGCATCGTCGGCGTCGCCGAGATCGACCCGCCCGCCCCGCCCGCGGACCCGGCGGTGCCCGCCGACGCGCGGGTGCGGGTGCGCGGCCTGACCCACTCCTACGTCGACGGCCACCCGGCACTGTCCGGGGTGGACCTCGACCTGGCGCCCGGCGCCCGGGTCGCGCTGGTCGGGACCAGCGGGGCGGGCAAGTCCACGCTGGCCAAGCTCGTCGCCGGGATGCACACCCCGGACGCCGGATCGGTCGAGATCGGCGGCGTGCCGCTGGAACGCATCGACCAGCGCGGCGGGCGGCCGCCGGTGGTCCTGGTGACCCAGGAGGTGCACGTGTTCGCCGGGCCGCTCGCGGAGGACCTGCGCCTGGCCCGCCCGGACGCCACCGACGACGACCTGCGCGCCGCCCTGGCCACGGTCGGCGCGGCGCCCTGGGTGGACCGGCTGCCCGACGGGCTGGAGACCGTCGTCGGGGACACCGGGCACGCGCTGACCGTGGTGCAGTCCCAGCAGCTCGCGCTGGCCCGGCTGGTGCTGGCCGACCCGCCGGTGGTGATCCTCGACGAGGCGACCGCCGAGGCCGGCAGCGCCGGCGCGGCGGAGCTGGAACGCGCCGCCGATGCCGCGCTGGCCGGCCGCACGGCCGTCGTCGTGGCGCACCGGCTCAGCCAGGTCGCCGACGCCGACCTCGTGCTGGTGCTCGAGGGCGGGCGGACCGCGGAGACCGGCACGCACGCCGAGCTGGTCGCCTCCGGCGGCCGCTTCGCCCAGCTGTGGCAGGCCTGGACGGGTCTGCGCGGTGAGTCCGTCCGGCGTACCGGCGACTGAGGTAAGGATCTCTTGACCTGACCTGGGACTTAGGTAAGCCTCAACTGCCACATCGGATCACCGGGCAACGACGGCCCCGTCGTCCCGGGTCGAGAGAACAGGAACGTCATGCCTCACGCCTCACCGTCCAGGGGACGGTTCCGTCCACTGCTCGTCGCCCTGCTCGGTGTCCTCGTCCTCGCCGGGTGCTCGTCGGCGCCGTCGGGCGGCGGCGCCGAGGCCCCCGCGGCCCCGGCCGCGTCCGGCACCTTCCCGGTGACCGTCGAGCACAAGTACGGCTCCACCGAGATCACCGCCGAGCCCGAGCGGGTCGTGACCCTGGGCTACACCGACCCGGACGCGCTGCTCGCCGTCGGGATCGCGCCGGTCGGCATCGTCGACTGGTTCACCCAGCCCCCGGCCGGTAACACGTGGCTGTGGCAGGAGCAGGGCTTCGCCGGGCAGACCCCCGAGGTCGTCGGCGTCCGCGAGGAGTACCAGCTGGAGAAGATCGCGGCGCTCCAGCCGGACCTGATCATCGCGTCGTACTCGGGCATGACCCAGGAGCAGTACGACCAGGTCTCCCGGATCGCGCCGACGGTCGCGCAGCCGAAGGGCTTCGAGGACTACACCGCGTCCTGGCAGGTCATGACCCGGGAGATCACCAGGGCCGTCGGCCGTGAGCAGCAGGGCGACGAACTGATCGCCGCGACCGAGAAGAAGATCGCCGACGCCAAGGCCGCGCACCCCGACTGGGCGCAGCAGACCGCCGTCGCGGTCTCCTACGACACCCCGAACTACTTCGCGTTCGCCGGTGGCGACATCAAGGCCGACCTGCTCGCCCAGCTCGGCTTCCGCGCCCCCGAGGCGATCACCCGGGCCGCGGCCGGGACGAGCGAGGCGCAGCTGAGCCCGGAGCAGGCCGGCGAGTTCGACGTCGACAAGCTGCTCGTGCTCGCCCCGACCGAGGCCGCGAAGGCCGAGATCCAGGCGCGTCCGGAGTTCAGCAGGCTCGACGCCGTCCAGCAGGGCCGGGTGCTGTGGATGCTCAGCTCCGACCGCACCGAGCCGCTGCCCGCCGCGCTGAGCTACGGCAGCGTGCTCAGCCTGCCGTACGCGATCGACAAGCTGGTGCCGGAGCTCGAGGCGCTCCCCGCCACCCAGGGCTGACCACGGGGCGCACCCCGCGCACACGAGAGGGGGCCGGTCGCACCGCGACCGGCCCCCTCCGTCGTGCTCAGCCCTGCCCGGTCACCTCGCGCAGCGCCGCACCCCACCGCCGGCCGAGGTCGGCGACGACGGCGTCGTCGAACACCGCCACCGGGTGGATCAGGTCGGCGTGCACCCGGGGTCCGTCCACGCCGTCGACGGTGCGGGCGATGACGGTCAGCGGGAACCGCTGACGCATGTCCGGCTCGACGGCGACGTCGAGGACGTCGTCCTCGTCGGCGAAGCCCCAGTCGCGCGGGGCGCGCCGGTCGAACCGGCCCAGGTAGTTGAACTCGATCTCGGGCAGCGGAAGCGGCGCGAGCTCCGCGGCGGTGTCGGGGTTCAGGTGGCGCAGCAGGCCGAATCCGATGCCGTGGTCGGGCTCGCCGTCGAGGTCGGCGACCAGCCGGTCGCGCACCTGCCCGGCGGGTCCGCGCGGGTCGACCGCGACCGGCCGGATCGCGGTGAACCAGCCGACGGTGCGGGACAGGTCCGGTCGCGCCGCGACGGCCTCCTCCTCCCGGCCGTGTCCCTCCATCGCGAGCGGCACGACCCCCTCGGCGGGGGCGCCGTGGTGGCGCGCGAGGCCGGCGACGGCGATCCCGAGCCCGGCGGCCAGTGCCCGGTCCGCACCGGCGGCGAGGACGGCGGCCGACAGGTCCGCGGGCAGCTCCACCGGGTGCACCCGGTTGGTGCCGTGCCGGTCGCGGTCCGGGTCGAAGGGCGTCGCCAGCGGCAGTGCCACCCGCGGTCCGGCCAGGACCGACCGCCACCGGCCGGTCTCGGCGACCCGCTGCGGGCGGGCGGCCTCGGCGGCGAGCATCGACGCCCAGGCGCGGTAGGACACCGGGACCGGCGGCGGCGACGGCTCGCGCCCCGCGTCCTGGGCGGCGACGGCACCGGCGAGATCGTCGAGCAGGATCCGCCACGACACCCAGTCCACGGCGACGTGGGCCACCACCAGCAACAGGCGGCCGGGGGCGTCCGGTCCGGCGTCGAACCAGACCGCCGACAGCATCGTGCCGGAGCCGGGGTCGAGCCGGTCGCGCGCGGCGAGTGCCTCCTCCCCCAGCTGCTCGCGCACCTGGTCGGCGGTGTTCGCCGCGCTGACCGGCACCTCCCGCAGCACCGGGCCGGGCACCGCGGCGGGGACCTCCAGGCCGTCGGCGGTGCGCCGGGCGCGGAGCATGCCGTGCGTGGCGAGCAGCGCGCCCAGGGCGCGGCGCAGCACCGGCCCGGTCAGGCCGGCCGGCGTGCGCACCAGCACCGACTGGTTGTAGCCGGGCGCGTGCGGGTCGACCTCGGTGAGCCAGTCCAGGATCGGGGTGGACCCGACCGGCCCGACGCCGTCGTCGTGGGTGTGGTCGTGCGCGACCGGCTCGGCGACGGTGGCCAGCCCGGCGACCGTGCGCTGCCGGAACACCTGGCGCGGGGTGAGCGCCAGCCCGGCCGCGCGGGCCGCGGACACCAGCCGGATCGCGATGATCGAGTCCCCGCCGAGGGCGAAGAAGTCGTCGTCGGCGCCGACCCGGTCGACGGCCACCAGCTCGGCGACCAGCCCGGCCAGCACCCGTTCCGGACCTTCGGCGGGCTCCCGGCCGCTCCCGGTCGCGGGGGCGGGCTCGGGCAGCGCCCGCTTGTCGACCTTCCCGTTCGGGGTGCGCGGCAGCGGCCCGTCGAGCGCGACGAGGTGCGCCGGGACCATGTGCTCGGGCAGCCGCCCGCGCAGGTGCTCGGCGAGGCCGGCGGGCACCGCGGTGCCGCCGCCCGCCGGGACGACGTAGGCGTCGAGCCGGGTGACCGGGCCCCGCCGACGTACGACGACCGCGGCCTGCGCGACGTCCGGGTGCGCGGCCAGGACGGCCTCGATCTCGCCGGGCTCGATCCGGTAGCCACGGATCGTGACCTGGTCGTCGGAACGGCCGAGGAACTCCAGGACCGGCTCGCGGTCGGGGTGCTCGGCGCCGTCGTCGAAGCGCAGCCGGACGCGGTCGCCGGTGCGGTACATCCGGGTGCCCGGCTCCCCGAACGGGCAGGCCACGAAGCGGTCCGCGGTGAGGGCGGTGCGCCCCAGGTAGCCGCGGGCCAGCCCGGCCCCGGCCACGTACAGCTCGCCGGGGACGCCGGGCGGGACGGGGGTGAGGGCGTCGTCGAGGACGTAGGTCCGCACGCCCGGGTCGGGGCGCCCGATCGGTGACCGGAACGCGGTGCCCGGCCGCGAGTGCCACAGCGTGGAGTTCACGGTGGCCTCGGTGATCCCGTAGGCGACGTGCAGGTCCAGGTGCGCGCCCCAGCGGTCGATCAGGTCCGGCGGGACGGCCTCGGTCCCGGCGAGCACCGTCGACCCGGCCGGGAGCGACGCCTCCGGCGGCAGCGCGGTGATCAGCGACGGCGGCAGGATCAGGTGCGTGAGCCGCTGCTCGGCGAAGAACCCGGTCAGCTCGGACGGGTCGGCGTCGCGGCCGCGCAGCCGCTCCGGGGCGACGACGAGCCGGGCCCCGGAGCACAGCGCCATGCACAGCTCGAACACGAGCACGTCGAAGCCGGGCGCGGAGAACTGCAGGACCCGGGAGTCCGCGGTGAGCCGCATCCGGTCGCGGGCCAGCTCCAACAGCTCGCCGATGCCGGCGTGCGGCAGGACCGCGCCCTTCGGGCGTCCGGTCGAGCCGGAGGTGTAGATGACGTAGGCGGCGCCCGCCGGGTCGGTGGGCGGGTCCGCCGGGGCCGGGCCCGGCTCCGGAGGCGCCGGGACGAGGTGGGTGACGCCGTCGACGGCGGGCAGCAGGGCCGCGGCGTCGCCGGTCGTCACGACCAGCCGGGTGCCGGAGTCGGTGAGCAGGTACTCCAGCCGCTCGGCGGGCAGGTTGAGGTCCAGCGGCAGGAACGCGCCACCGGCGCGCAGCACCGCCAGCACCGCGACGACCATCTCGACCGACCGCGGCACCGCGACCCCGACGACGGTCTCCGGGCCGACGCCGCGGGCGCGCAGCTCGCGGGCCAGAGCGGCGGTCTCGACGTCGAGCCCGGCGTAGTCGAGCTCGCGGTGCTCGTCGGCGACGGCGACCGCGGTGGGCCGGTCGGCGACGGAGCCGGCGACCATCTCCCACATCGTGCGGGCGGCCGGGACCGGGCCGCCGTCGAGGGCGCGGCGGGCCCGGTCGGCCTCCCCGGCCGCGGCGACGTCGATCCGGCGGACCGGGCGCCGCGGGTCGGCCACGACGGCGCGCAGCACCGTGGTCAGCCGCTCCCCCAGCGCGTGCACGGTCGCGGCGTCGAACAGCTCGGTGCGGTACAGCAGCCGCACCCCCAGCGGTTCCTCCGGCCCGCCGTCGCGGAACTCGACGACCAGGTCGAACTGGGCGCGGGCGGGCGGCTGCGGCTGCTCGCCGACGGTGACACCGGGCAGGACCAGCCCCGACTCGCGGGCGGTGCCACCGGCGCGGTGCACCACCATCACCTGGAACAGCGGGGTGGTGTCGGCGCTGCGGTCCGGGTTGACCGCGCGCACCACCGACTCGAAGGGCACGTCGGCGTGCGCGAACGCCTCCAGGTCGGCGGCCCGGACCCGGTCCAGGACCTCGGTGAACCCGGGGTCGCCGGACAGGTCGGTGCGCAGCACCAGGGTGTTGACGAAGAACCCGACGACGTCCTCCAGTGCCTGGTCCGCGCGGCCGGCGACGGGGGCGCCCAGCGGGATGTCGTCGCCGGCGCCGAGGCGGTGCAGCAGGACCGCGACCGCGGCCCGGGCGAGCATGAAGGTGCTCGCACCGGCGGCGCGCGCCGTGCGGCGCAGCTCGGCGCCGAGCGCGGGGTCGATCGGCACGTCGACCGCGTCGCCCGCCATCGTCGGGGACGCGGGCTCGGGCCGGTCGGTCGGCAGGTCCAGGCGCTCGGGCAGCCCGGCCAGGGTGCGGGTCCAGAACCCGAGCTGGCGGCCCGCGACCGACGACGGGTCGGCCGGGTCGCCGAGCAGCTCCCGCAGCCACAGGGTGTGGTCGGCGTACTGCACCGGCAGCGGGGTGAGGCGGGGCGCGCGGCCCGCGGACCGGGCCGCGTAGGCGGTCGCGAGGTCGGCCAGGAACGGCCGGTCGGACCACTCGTCGGTGGTGACGTGGTGGAGCACGAGGACCAGCACGTGCTCGCCGGTGTCGGACTCGGTGAGCAGCAGCGCCCGGACCGGCAGGTCCGATCCCAGGTCGAACGGGCGCCGGATCTCCGCCGCCACCTCCGCCGGGGTGGCGGCGGCGTCGAAGGTGCGGCGCACGAACGGCACCCGGGCCGCCGCGGCGTCGACGACCACCTGGACCGGGACGCCGTCGCCCCCGTCGACGAGCAGGGTGCGCAGCGACTCGTGGCGGGCGACGACGTCGTGCAGCGCCTGCTCCAGTGCGTCGGCGTCCAGGGCTCCGGCCAGCCGGAAGGTGATCGGGAAGTGGTAGGCGCTGTCGCGGCCCGCGTCGGCGTCGAGCCGGTCGAGGACCCAGAGCCGGTGCTGCGCCGACGACGCGGGCAGCGGCTCCGGGCGGGGCCGCGGCGCCAGCACGGGGCGGGCAGGACCGCGCTCGGCGCCGGCCGCGTCACCGGCGTCGAGGTGGGCGGCGAGCCGGGCCGGTGTCGGCTCGGTGAACAGGTCGCGGATCGACACCTCGGCCCCGAGCGCGGTGCGCAGCCGGGCGACGATCCGGGTGGCGAGCAGCGAGTGCCCGCCGAGGTCGAAGAAGTCGTCGTCCACGCCGACCTCGTCGAGGCCGAGGACCTCGGCGAACACCGTGCAGAGGGCCTGCTCGGTCGCGGTCTCCGGGGCCCGCGACGGCGCCGCGGCGGCGCGGGCGTCGGGGACGGGCAGCGCGCGGGTGTCGAGCTTGCCGTTGGCGGTCAGCGGCAGCTCGTCGAGCAGCACGAACGCCGACGGCACGAGGTGGTCGGGCAGGGCTGCCCGCAGGTCCTCGCGCAGCACCGGGACCAGCTCGGCGGCGAACCGGGCCGCGGCCGGGTCGGTCGCCTCGGGCGCCGCCGGGTCCCCGGCGCGGTGCAGCCCGACCAGTGGACGGCCCGCCGGATCGGCCCCCACGAGCACGACGTCGAGCACGCCGGGCCCGTCCGGGGACCAGGTCGGCTCGGCGTCGCGGCCGTGCCGGGCGGCGAGGGCGCGCAGCGCGTCGGGCTCCGGACCGTCGGCCGGGCGGCCCTGCTCGGTCGCGAGCCGCACGTCCGGGACGCCGGTGAGGCGCAGGCCGGTGGTCCCGGCGTCGGCGAGCAGCCGGTCGACGTCGTCGAGCGAGGACAGGTCGGTGCCCCAGCGCAGGGTGCGGGCCGGGTCGGCGCGGCGCACGTCGGCGCCGGGCAGGTGCAGCTCGACATCGTAGCGGTGGCGGGTCAGCTCGTTGTGGGCGTCGCCGCGCTTGGCGCGCACCGCGACCTCCGCGCCGAGACCGGCCGCGACCCGGTCGAAGAACGCCGGGGCGAGCAGCAGCTCCTTCTCCAGGGCCAGCGACCGCTCCGCCGCGGCGTCGACCGCGGCGGGGTCGGCCCCGTCGCCGAGCCGGGTCCGGGCGATCGCGGTGTGGAACGCGTGCAGCGTGTCCGGGCGGCGCACGTCCCCGACGACGATCCGGCCACCGGGGGCGAGCAGCTCCGCGGCGCCGGTGAGGACCCGCTCCAGGTAGCCGGCGTCGGGGAAGTACTGCACCACCGAGTTGATCACGACGGTGTCGAAGTGGCCCCGCGGCAGCCCGGACAGGTCGTCGGCGGGCCGGGTGTCGAGCTCGACGTGGCCGTAGCGGGCCGGGTCGTCGGCGAGCGCGGTGCGCAGCGCGGTGATCACCGGCTCGGCGAGGTCGGTGCCGCGGTACTCGGTGACCTCGGGGGCGAGCGGGCCGAGCAGCAGCCCGGTGCCCACCCCGATCTCCAGCACCCGCTGCGGACTCAGTGCCCGGATCAGGTCGACGGTCGCGGCCCGCCACTGCGACATCTGCGCGAACGGGATGGGATCGCCGGTGTAGGAGGAGTCCCAGCCGGCGTAGTCCTCGGTGGACACCGCGACCGGGATCCGGGAGTACTCCTCGGAGTAGATCGCGCGCCACTCGTCGACGGCGCCGGCGGCGGTGGCCGCGCGGTCGGCCTCGTCGGGGGCGGCGGGGACGACGTAGCCGACCAGCCGGAGCGACCCGCCGTCCGGGGCGGGGACCGGGACGACCGCCGAGCGCGACACCAGCGGGTGCCGGTCGAGGCGGGCGGTGACCTCTCCGGGCTCGACGCGGTGCCCGCGGATCTTCACCTGGTCGTCGGTGCGGCCCAGGAAGTCGAGCAGCCCGCCGGTGCCGGGGCGGCGCCGGACCAGGTCACCGGTGCGGTACATCCGCCCGCCCGGGCTCCACGGGTCGGCGACGAACCGCTCGGCGGTCAGCGCGAACCGGTCGAGGTAGCCGCGGGCCAGGCCGTCGCCGGCGATGTACAGCTCACCGGCGACGCCGTCGGGCACCGGGCGCAGCCACGGGTCCAGGACGTGCGCGACGGTGTTGCTGATCGGCTTCCCGACCGCCGGGGTGGCCGAGTCCGCGGTCCCGGTGCCGAGGGTGTTGATCGTGTACTCGGTGGGGCCGTAGAGGTTGTAGCCGAGCACGCCGTCGGCATCGCGCAGGGTCGACCAGACGGCGTCGGACACGGCCTCGCCGCCGAGCAGCACCAGCGGCATCGGGCGCCGGGCGAGCAGCCCGGTCTCCAGCAGCGCCGCGGCGTAGGTCGGGGTCACGTTGACGACGTCGACCTCGTGGGTGTCGCAGTAGGACACCAGCCGGTGCGCGTCGCGGCGCAGCTCCTCATCGGCCACGTGCACCTCGTGCCCTTCGACCAGCCAGAGCAGCTCCTCCCAGCTCATGTCGAACGCGAAGGACACGGTGTGCGCGACCCGCAGCCGGGCGTCGGGCCCGCGGCGGGCGCGGACCTCGGCGACCACCGGGTCGAAGATCTCGCGGCGGTGGTTGAGCTGCATGTTCGTCAGCCCCCGGTACGGGGTGACGACGCCCTTGGGCCGCCCGGTGGAGCCGGAGGTGTAGATGACGTAGGCGGGCAGGTCGAGCCGTGCCGGGTTCCCGCGGGCGAAGCTGCCCAGCTCGGCGTCGGGGATCGGGCCGGGGTCCAGTGCGGCGCGCTCGGCCGCGACGGCCGGGTCGTCCAGCGCGACCGTGGGCACACCGGCGTCGACCAGGGCCGGGGCGACCGCGGTCGTGGTGAGCACCGCGACCGGGCGGGCGTCGCGCAGGGTCTCGACCAGCCGCGCGGCCGGGTGGTCCAGCTCCAGCGGCAGGTACGCCGCGCCCGCGCGCAGCACCGCGAACAGCGCGACGACGGTCTCGGCGGAGCGCGGCAGCCCCAGCGCGACGACGGTCTCGGGCCCGGCGCCGCGGGCGCGCAGGAGCCGCGCGGTGCGGTTCACCGCCGCGTCCAGCTCGGCGTAGGTGAGCCGCACGTCCCCGGCGACGACGGCGAGGTCGTCGCGGGCGAGCGCGGCCCGGTCGGCGAGCAGGTCGGCGACCGTCGCGGTGCCGGTGTCGACCCGGCGCCCGGTGCGGTGCGCCTCGACCTCGGTGCGCTCGTCGTCGCCGAGCGGGTCGATCCGCGCGACCGGGGAGTCGGGGGCGTCGAGCAGACCGTGCAGGACGCGGCGCACCCGCTCGACCCAGCGGGCCGCGGACCGCTCCCCGACGGTGTGCGACAGGGTCAGCCGGAACCGCTCGCCGGGGGTGACCGCGAGGGTCAGGGCGTAGTGCGTGGTGTCGGTGCTGGTCAGGTCGGTGATGCCGTGCCGGGCGCCGAGGTCGGCGACCCGCTGCTCACCGCCCTCGGGGCGGTAGACGAACAGCGTGTCGAACAGCGTCCGGTGCCCGGAGACCTGCTGGATCTCCCCCAGCCCGACGGTCTCGTGCCCGAGCAGCGCGAGCCGCTCGGCCTGCACCCGGGCGAGCAGCTGCGCGCCGGTCTCGCCGGGGCGCAACGCGACCCGGGCGGGCACGGTGTTGAGGAACAGCCCGATCACGTTCTCCACGTCGGGCACGGTCGCGGGCCGCCCGGCGACCGAGGTGCCGAACACGACGTCGTCGCGGCCGGTGCCGGCGGCCAGGGCCAGCGCCCAGACCGTGGAGAGCACGGTGTTGGGGGTGACCGCGGTGGCGCGGGCCAGCTCCCGCAGCCGCGCCGAGGTGTCCGCGTCGAGGTCGAGGTGGGTCTCGGCGACCTCCCGCGGGCCCGCGGCGGGGACCGGCGCGGTGAGGGTGGGCTCGTCGAGCCCGGCGAGTGCGTCCCGCCAGGCGGCCCGGCCGGGCTCCGGGTCGCGGGCGGCGATCCAGGCCAGCAGGTCGTCGTAGCCGCCGCCGGGTGGCGGGGGCGGCGACCCGGCGTAGGTGTCGAACAGCCCCTCCAGGAACAGCCAGGCCGACCAGCCGTCCCAGATCAGCAGGTGGCGGTGGATCAGCAGCCGGTCGCGGCCGTCGCCGCGCAGCACGGTGATCCGGAACAGCGGCGGGGCGCTCAGGTCGAACGGCGCGGTCCGGTCGGCGGCGGTGAGCCGGTCCCGTTCCGCCTGCGAGCCGGTGTGCACCAGACGGACCGGCGGGGCCGGGTCGGCGGCGACGAACTGCACCGGCCCGTCGAGGCCGTCGGCGGTGAACCCGGCACGCAGCGTGGGGTGGCGGCGCAGCATCGCGGTCACCGCGTCGCGCAGCCGGTCGAGGTCGATCTCGTGGTCGAGCTCGACGGTCTCCTGCACGGTGTAGGCGTCACCGGCGGCGGTGACGGTGCCCGCGGTGCCGTCGAGGGTGGCGTGGAAGTAGAGGCCCTCCTGCAGCGGGGACAGCGGCCAGACCCGTTCGACGTCGTCGCCGGCGATCTCCCGCACCCGGGCGAGGAAGGCCGCGTCGGGGTCGGGCAGCGGCGGTACCGGCTCGGCGGCCGTCCCGGCCCGACCGGCGACGGCGGCCGGGGTGCGCCCGGCCAGCACGTCGCCGGGCCCGACGTCCAGCCCGGCCCGTCGCGCCCGCGAGGACACCGCGATGGAGGTGATGGAGTCCCCGCCGAGGGCGAGGAAGTCGTCGTCGGGGCCGACCCGGTCGCGGCCCAGGACCTCGGCGAACGCCGCGCACAGCACGCGCTCGACCTCGGTGGCGGGCTCGCGGTCCGACCCGCCCGCGGCGACGTCCGGGGCGGGCAGCGCGGCCTGGTCGAGCTTGCCGTTGGGGGTCAGCGGCATCTCCTCCAGCACGACGACCGCGGCGGGCACCATGGCCTCGGGCAGCACCCGGGCCAGCGCGGCGCACAGCCCGTCGCCGTCGGGAGCGGCGCCGGCGGCGGGCACGACGTAGCCGACCAGCGACGGGGACGGCCCGTCCCGGCGGACGACGACCGCCGCGCGGCCGACCCCGTCGGTCGCGGCGAGCACCGCCTCGACCTCACCCGGCTCGATGCGCTGCCCACGGATCTTCACCTGGCCGTCGGAGCGGCCGAGGTAGACCAGCTCGCCGTCGACGCGGCGCACGACGTCGCCGGTGCGGTAGAGCCGCTCCCCCGGCGCGCCGAGCGGGTCGGCGACGAAGCGGTCCGCGGTCAGCCCGGGGCGGGCGTGGTAGCCCCGCGCCAGCTGCACGCCGCCGAGGTACAGCTCGCCGGGGACCCCGTCGGGGACCGGGCGCAGGCAGGCGTCCAGGACGTGGGTGCGGGTGTTCGCGACCGGCACGCCGATCGGGACGACGGCGCCCGGGTCGGCGGCGACGGTGTGCGCGGTGACGTCGACGGCGGCCTCGGTGGGCCCGTAGAGGTTGTGCAGCGCCACCCCGGTCAGCGCGTGCCAGCGCCGGGCCGCGGCCGCGGACAGCGCCTCGCCGGAGCAGAACACCCGCCGCAGCGTGGCCGCCCACCGCGGGTCGGCGACGACCTGCTCGGCGGCGAGGAAGCCCTCCAGCATCGAGGGCACGAAGTGCAGCGTGGTGATCCGCTCGTCGCGGACCAGCCGCGCCAGGTACTCGGGGTCGCGGTGCCCGCCGGGGGCGGCGAGCACCACGGTCGCGCCGGTCGAGGGGGCCCAGAAGAACTCCCACACCGACACGTCGAACCCGGCGGGGGTCTTCTGCAGCACCCGGTCGTCGGCGGTGAGCGGGTACGCGTCCTGCATCCAGTCGAGCCGGTTGCCGATGGCGCGGTGGCTGACCACGACGCCCTTGGGCCGCCCGGTCGAGCCGGAGGTGTAGATCAGGTAGGCGGCGTCGTCGGGGTCCGGGTCGGGCAGCGCGGCAGGCACCGGGCCGTCGGCGAGCTCGGCGACGGCGAGGCGGCGCACCCCGGGCAGGTCGGGCAGCGGGTCGGTGCCCGCGGGCACCAGCACGGTGTCGACGCCCGCGTCGGCGGCGGTGAACGCGATCCGCTCCGCCGGATGCTCCGGGTCCAGCGGCAGGTACGCCGCCCCGGCGCGGACGACGCCGAGCAGCGCGACCATCAGCTCGGTCGAGCGCGGCACGGCGATCCCGACGACGCTGCCCGGTCCGGCACCGCGCTCGCGCAGCGCCCCGGCCAGCGCGGCCGAGCGGCGGTCCAGCTCGGC
>NZ_JAMXSG010000010.1:0-49356 GCF_024124365.1 Pseudonocardia sp. McavD-2-B | reverse complement strand
CCCGTCGAGGATCACGAACGCCTTCCCGATCGCGACCTCGATCGCCTGCTCCAGGGTCGGGGCCATCGCGGCGAGCAGCCTGATCGCCTCGCGCAGGTAGCGGTACACCGTCGAGGTCCCGACGCCGAATCCACAGGCCAGATCCGCGTAGGTCTCGCCCTTGCGCAGGTGCGCGATCACCAGCAGGGCCTGGCGGCCCGGGGTGAGCTTGCGCCACCGGGTGCGGCGCTGGTTGCGGTGTGCGCGCAGCGCGTCGGACAACACGTGCAGGGCGCGGCTGGACACGGTCATCCCGGACGGGTAGGACAGCACCTTGAAGCTCCTGGTCAGGCGGTCAGATCTAGTCAATCGCCCGTCTACCAGGAGCTTCACCCATCTCAGGTCACGCCACGCCGGACACTCGCTGACCAGTACGAACACGAGGTTGGCAAAGGCTCAGTGTCCGCGCCACCGGGCGAGGTGCCTGGCGTCGAGCATCAGGTAGGGCAGGGCGTGCTCGGGCTGCGCCGGGAGCGCGCCCGCTGCGGCGTCGAGGGACCGGAGCGCGGCGTCCCGGTCGCCGAGAGCGGCGAGCGCTTCGCCCTGGGCGGCGTGCAGCCAGGCCAGCAGCTCGCGCGGAACCGGGCCGTTAGCGATGGTGCGAGCCGAGGTGATCAGGTCGAGAGCATCCGCGGCCCGTCCGGCGTCGAGCAGGATGAACGCCTGCTGCGCCCGCGCATACCCGAGTCCGGCCGGTTGCCCGCTTTCGCGCGCCGCCGCGGTGGCGACCTCGTGCAGTCGCCACGCCTCCGGAAGTCGTCCCATGTCGAGGGCCTGCCATCCGGCGAGTGCCGCGACCTGGCCGAGTTCGTCCGCGGCCTGCTCGCGCGCCGTCCCGGGCAGGGCGTTGCGGACCAGGCTCTCCACGGTCTCGACGTGCGCGACGGCCTGGCCGTGCACCGTCGCCCCGCCGAGTCGGCGGTCCAACAGCCGGATGGTCTGTGTCTGCGACCGCAGGAGGTCGACCAGGCCGGGGTCGAGGCGGGTGAACTCCGGCAGCTCCAGCGGCTCGGTGATCGGCGCCGCAGCGACTTGCTCCGACGGCGGTGCCCCGACGAGGCCTAGCTCGACCGCGGAGCAGTGGTACACCTCGCACAGCAGCTCGCGGTAGAAGTCGCCGACGACGCCGCCTTGGTTCTCCCAGACGGCGACGCGGCGCCCGAGGCTCTCGTCCTTCGGGAGCTGCTCGCCCCGCCGGGTCGCTGCCGCCCGCAGCTCGTGCAGTAGCCGAGCCTTCTTCCAGCCGCGCTCCGCGCGGACCTGCGCGAGCCGGTTGTCCATCGACGCCCCCTCGTCCCGAGATCAACGGTGACTCGCTGACCTGGGGAAATCAACCCTGATGCGGATGGTCGCATCACCTCACGTCATCCCGCGTCATCTCCCGACAACACTGTTCGCGACTGCAATCTCAGTTCACGGAAGGCCCCGGCGATTGACTCCGATCGCCACTCGTGCCTTACTTGTTCAGTACATGTACCTAACATGTACAGATTGGGGTTGTGATGAGTGTTCTCCGAGGGTCGGAGACGGCGCCGCCGGCGCCGAGGTTCTACAGCGTGGCGCAGGTCGCGGCGCTGCTCGGGATGTCGCCGATGACCGTCTACCGGGCGATCGCGGCGGGGGAGTTCCCGGCGGTCCGGATCCGCGGGCGGCTGATCGTCCCGGCGAAGGCGATCGAGGCCATCGCCGACCTCGCCGTCGCCGAGCAGACCGTCGTCGACGCGTCGGGCTGGGCGCCGGTGCAGCACGGGAGCGCGGGCTGATGGGCAGCGTCGGGGTGCTGATCCTGTTCATGGTGCTCGGCGCGGTGATCTGCGCGAAGGCGCGGGTCGCGATGGGCGCGGTGGTGTTCTCGCTGATCGCGCTCGTGCTGTTCATCGCCACGCCGGTCGGCTCGGGGCTGCCGGACGCGATCTCGACGTTCGTGTCGGCGTTCGACCAGGCGGCAACACCAGCCCTCAACGGCGCGGGTGCGTCGGCCGGGAGCGGGCAGTGAACCCGGCCGCCGGTTCCGGTGGGGGAGACCTCGCCCTCACGGCCGGGCGGGCCGAGGACCGGGGTGGACCCGCCTGCGGCGGGCGGAGGGCCGTCCGGCCCGAGTTTGGCCCGGCCTCCCTCCCCGTCAAGGGCGCTGCGCGTCGCTGCGCGACCGGACTGCGTCCGGCCCTTGACGGCGAGCCTCCGAGGCCGTGCGCGCCTGACGGCGCGGTGGCGGACGGGACGCCGCCACCGGGGGGCCGGACCGGCCGACCCTCCTCGATCTTCTCGGAGGCCAGCGTGAGCGTGTTCTTCCTGCCCGGCCCGCCCGTCGTGGACCTGGACGACGACCCGACCGACCTGATCGACGTGGCGGATCTGGTGTGCCCGGGCTGCACCGGCCCCGTCGTGGACGCGCCGCCGTCGGGCTGGCCCGCCCGCGCCGGCCGGTCGCCGGAGTTCTCCCACACCGACGGCTCGGTGCTCTGCCCCGACCGGCTCGGACGGGTGCCGGAGCCGGTCGAGGCGGCCGGGCTGCGCTACGGGCTCACCGATGCAGGTGCCGCAGCGTGGCGGGACGAGGGCACCGGATGGTCGGCGTGAGCGCCAGCCCCGCGCCGGAGTGGGCGGTCCGCGAGCGGGTCGCGCAGCCCGGGGACCTGGACCCGCGATTGCTGCACCCGACCGGGCGCACCGACCGTCTCCAGGTCGTCGTCGAGCACTACGTCGTCGGGGCGGGTCGGTGCCCGGGGTGCGGGTGGCCGGTCGCGCGTCGGCAGGAGTGCCCGTCGCGTCAGGTCGCGGTGTGCCTGCTGGACAACCGGCTGTTGCCGGTCCGGCTGGCGCACCTGGTGGACGTCGTGCCCGGGGCCCGAGCAGGCCGGGACTCGGCGGCCGACCGGCACCGGGAGCGAGAGGAACTGGACGCGTTGCCGGGGCTGTTCGCCGCCCCGGCCCGGTCCCCGGAGCGAGGGGACACGTCGTGACCAAGGCGAGCACGCAGGAGATGGGACGGCCCGGCGACGGGTTCTTGGCGGAAGCACACCGCCGGGCCGCTCTCACCAACCAACAGGAGGTAGGAGAGATGTTCACCGTAGACCCGAGCCCCGGGCGGGGCGAGGAGCTGGACTGGCGGTCGCGCGCGGCGTGCCGCGAGGTCGACCCGGAGCTGTTCTTCCCGACCGCGGTGAACGGTGCCGCCTTGGTGGCGGCGGAGCGGCGGGCGCTGTCGGTGTGCGCGGGGTGCCCGGTCCTGGCCGCGTGCCGGGCCTGGGCGGTCGCCGAGCAGCCGCACGGCGTCGCTGGTGGGTTGACCGAGGACGAGCGGCGCCGCGCCCGCCGAGCGACGCCTCGGAGTCGTCGCGTCGAGTGGCGGCCGGCCGTCGTGCCCGTGCCGTCTCCGCGGACCGATCGGGCGCCGGTCATCGCCGCGGGCTGCGCCGCGCTGACCGCGGGAGCCGACCGCGGCGACGTCGCCCGCACGCTGGGCGTGACCCGTCGGACCGTCGACCGCTGGGCCGCCGCGCTCGTGGTCACCGCGGGTGGTGGTCGGTGATGAGCGTGTTCGACGCGTCCCCGAGGACCGCCGTGTCCGGGCGGGTCCGTGAGCTGGTCCGCCGGATCGCCGTCGAGGTGTTCGGCGCGGCCGAGGCCGAGGTCCCGATCCCGGGGTTCACGGTGTTCACCGACCGCCGCCTGGACGACCCGCTGGCCGGGATCCGGGCCGCGCTGCTGGTGCACACGGTGGCGGAGTCTCAGCTGACCGAGTACGCCCGGGCCGCCCGCGCGGCGGGCCGGTCCTGGGACCAGATCGCCGACGCGCTCGGCATCACCACCGACGAGGTCGCGGTCGTGGGGGAGGCGGCGTTCGACTGGCTGGTCTGCGGCCGGACCCCGGACCCCGAGCCGGACGGGGTGCGCTCGTTCCGGACGCCGTGCGCGTACTGGCGCTGCTCGACCTGCGAGGGCCTAGTGACCGACCACGGCCCGTTCGAGGGCAACCCGGCCAACAGCGAGGACGGCCACGCCAAGGGCTGCACGCGGCACGCCGCCGAGGTGCAGGCGTGGAACGAGGGGTGGGAGCACTGATGGAGATCCTGTTCAGCTCCACCGCACTCGTGCTGGCGATGTTCGCCGCGGGCGCCCTGCTCGCCTGGGCCCGCGGCGCCCGCGCCCTGGCCGCCGGCCTCGCCCTGATCGCGCTACTCCCGGCCGCGACGATCGTCACCACCCTCTCCTGGCCCGCCCTCGTCGCCGTAGTCGGGCTGGCGGGGGTGATCGTGTGGCACCGCTGGTCGCGCTCCTCGGCCACGGTGTCCCGCTGGGCCGCCCGGTCGCGCCGCAAGGTCGGCGTGGCGTCGTCGCTGGACATCGTCCGCCACGCCGGGACCCTCGCGGTCCGGCGCCGCACCGGCACGGTCCGGCCGTCGCTGGCCGCCCTGTCGCGGTGGCAGCGGCTCCGGCTCGCCACCAGCGAGGCTGCGGTGGAGCTGTGCCGCACCGGTGTGTTGCGGGTGTGGGCGTTGGTCGAGGACGTGGTGATCGTCGTCGGCGGGCCCCGCACCGGCAAGACCGGCTGGCTCGCCGGGCGCGTCCTGGACGCCCCCGGCGCGGCCCTGGTGACCTCGACCCGCACCGACCTGCTCGACCTGTGCGCACCTTTGCGCCGCCAGAACCGGGGCGAGGTGTTCGTGTTCAACCCCGCCGGCCTCGGCTCCCGGGCCAGCACGATCACGTTCGACCCGCTGACCGGCTGCACCGACCCCGTCACGGCCACCGAGCGGGCCACGGACATGCTCGCCGCCGTCGCCAGCGGGTCCGGTGGTGACCGCGAGTTCTGGGACGGCCAGGCCCGCCGAGTGCTGGCCGCCCTGCTGCACGCAGCCGCCCTCGGTCACAAGCGGATGGCCGAGGTCCTCGGGTGGGTCGCCGATCCCGACACCGCCGGCCGCGAGGTCCCGGCCCTGCTGCGCCGGTCGGGGGTGACGGCGTTCGAGCAGGACGTCATGCAGTTCCTGACCACCAACGAGCGCACCCGCTCCTCGATCACCTCCTCGGTGATGCCCGCCCTCGGCTGGCTCACCCACCCCGCAGCCGCAGCAGCCGCCGAGCCGGGCGAGGGATTCGACGTCGCCCGCCTCCTCGACGACCGGGCGACGGTGTTCCTGCTCGGCGCCGAGGAGGCCCAGACCGCGCCCCTGGTGTGCGCGCTGACCGGGCACATCGCCCGCGAGGCCCGCCGCCTGGCCGCCGGGCAACCCGCGGGACGGCTGGACCCGCCGCTCGGGTTGTTCCTGGACGAGGCCGCCCTGATCAGTCCCGTTCCGCTGGAGTCGTGGACCGCGGACATGGGCGGGCGAGGTGTGACGATCCTGTGCGCGTTCCAGTCCCGCGCCCAGCTCCTCGCCCGCTGGGGCGAGCACAAGGCCGCGACGATCCTGAACAACACCGCAGCGGTCATGATCTTCGGCGGGACGCGGGACAAGGCCGATCTGGAGTTCTGGTCCACCCTCGCGGGTGAGCGAGACGAGCGGGTCACCACGACCGACGACCACGGCCGCGTCGCCTCCCGCTCCGTGCGCAAGGTTCCGGTGCTCGCGCCGGCGCAGATCGCGAACCTGCCCGCGGGGCGGGTGGTGGTGATCCGGCGCGGGATCGCTCCGGTGATCGGTCGGGCGCAGATGGCGTGGAAGCGGCGTGACGTGCGGCGTCGGGCCCGGCTGCTGCGACGGATCGAGGCGGAGACCCGCTGGCACCGCCGCAGCGAGGCCGCCCGGGTCTGGACTGATGGTCAGCTCGAACGCCTCCTGGTCCTGCTCGCGGCGCGGTGGCCGGAGCGCTACGGCGAGGCGGCGGAGCGGGTGCGGTCGTCGAACCGGATGTTCGCCGAGCTCCGCGCGATCCGCCGCGGTACCGACGCAGACCGGGCCGTCGAGGCGACCGCGCTGCACGAGCGGTCCCCCGGCACCGGCCCCGGTGGGGCTGTGGGTCCGGCGGGGCCGGCCGACGGCGCTGCGGGTGACGGGCGGTGGACCCGATGAGCGAGCGCTACGAGCTGTGGACCCCCGCGCAGGCGGTGGAGCGGCTGGCCGCCGAGCTGCCGGGCGGGACGGCCGATGCCGAGCAGGTCGTCGCGTCCTACCTGCGTGACGCGACCGGTGTGCACGGTCGGCCGTCGTCGGGGTGGCGGATGGACGAGTTCGACCTCGACGACGCCCGGGCCCGGTTCGGGTGGGTCGACTTCGCGGGTGGGGAGACCGTCGCTGCCGCCCGCACGCGGGCGGACGCCGCCGCGGTCGCGGCGCTGCGGGAGGCGCGAGGGACGTCGGCGATCACCGAGCGGGACCGGCTGGCCGGGTTGCACTCGGACGCGGAGATGTGGGGCTACCGCGCCCAAACGGTCGGGCTCGACGAGCTGACCAACACCACGGCGTGTGACCCGCAGCCGCGGTTGGTGACGGTCGCTCGGGAGGGCCGGGAGCGCTCGCACCGCGAAGCGTGCGCCGTCCACGAGGCCCGCCAGGCCGCCACGGAGGCGGCGGCCGAGGCCGCCGCGCTCGACGAGCACCCGCACGAGCAGAACCACCCCGGCGACCGCCGGGCACACGAGACGCGCGACGAGCAGGAGGCACGAGTGGACACCTCGGACCGCGACCTTGACCGCGACTCCGGCCACGACGTCGTGCGGGACGTGGCGGACATCGAGTCGATGCTGCACGCCGAGCACTGGAGCGAGGTCATCGCCGCCGTCGAGCGCGACGAGAACCCCGACCGCCGCGACAGCGCCGACGGCCCGGTCCGGGACGCCGCGGCGAGGTCGGTGGGTGGTTTGTGGTTCACCGTCGACGACGGTGTCGAGGGCGGGGTCCGGCCGTTGACCGAGACCGAGATGCGGTCGATCGCCGACCTGGTGCGCGCCTCGCAGGCCGAGGCCGTCGCCGATCAGCTCGACGACGCACCGGCCCCGCGCCGGTTCCCGTCGGGCGACGGCGACGGGACGGAGTGGGAGCGGTGAGCCCGCCGTCGCACCCTGAGCCGGGCGATGGCGGGGCGCTGGCCCGGCTGGCCGGTCAGGTCGACACGCTGCGCCGCCAGGTCGCCGAGCTGGAGCCGATCCCGGACCAGGTCGGGGAGCTGGGGCGGCTCGTCGGGCAGCTCTCGGAGGCGCTGGCCGCGGTGACCGCGCGCCGGCGTATCCCGGCGGCGCCGTCGTGGCTGCTGGCCCCGACCGACACCGCTGAGACCCGGCGGCTGCTCGACGAGCTGTGCGGGTGGGCGCAGGCGGTGTTCCTGCGCTACCCCGACGCGGCGAAGGTGCTTCCCGAGTGCTGGCTGTGGCACCCCGAGGTCGTCGAGGAGCTGCTCTGGCTCATGCACGCCTGGCTCGCCGCCTACCAGGGCCCGGCCGCGTCGGTCGGCGCGGCGGGGGACTGGCACGACCGCCAGCGACCCGGGGTGGTCAACCGGATCCGGAAGGAGGTGGGGTCGTGCTCGATCGAGCGCCACCAGACCCGCCCCGGCTGGAGCGCCCCCGGCGGCGCCGCGCTGCCGGTCCCGGGCACCGATCACTCCGAGCTGATCGCCCGGTGGTGGGCCGGGCAGCGCGACCAGGCCCCGCCCGAGCCCGCCCCGGCGGTCGACGCCGGCCCGATCGGGACGGCTCTGCGATGACGGCCGCGGGAAGCGGGGCGCGGTGGGGTCGGGCGTCGGTGTGGCTGCCGGGTCTGGCCGTCGCGATCGGCGCCGCGGTGGCGACCGCGCACGGTCTGTTCGAGGTCGCGGTCGCCGCGCGGGTCCCGGTCGCTGTGGCGTGGATCTACCCGCTGATCACCGACGGCCTGGCCCTGGTCGCCTACACCGCGACCGCCCGGCTGTCGGGTGGCGCCGCCCGCTACGCGTGGGGTGTGGTGATCGTCGCCGCCGGGCTGTCGGGTCTGGCGCAGGCGGTGTTCCTCGCCGGGCCCGCCCCGGCTCCCGGGGCCCCGCCGGTCGAGGCGGATGCGGTGTTGCGGTTCGGGGTCGGGGCGTGGCCCGCGATCGCCGCGGCCGTCGTCGCGCACCTGCTCTACCTGCTCGCCGAGACCCGCCCCGAGCCGAGCCCCGCGGACCGGGGCCGGCCCGAGCCCGACGGTGTGTCCGGGGCGCGTGTCCGGGCGACCATCACCGTCCCGCCGTCCGGCCGGACACCGGTGGAACGCACCGACCCGATGGGACGCGGCCCGGCTGTCCCGGCCGCGCTGGACGGGCCGGTTATCCCGGCCCCGCCGCGGCCGGTGTCCCACCCGGTACCTCGCCCGGCGGTCCGTCCGGAGCCCGGGACTGGTGCGGGCGCCCAGGAACGCGCCCGCACCACCGCTCAGACCCACCGCCAGCGCCACGGCGACCTCCCGACCGTGCGCGAGCTGCAGGACCTCGCCGACGTCGGCCGCGGTACCGCCGCCCGAGCACTCCAGCAGCTCCGCGACACCCCGCAGCAGGCTCCGAACGCCCTGCACCTCGTCCCCGACGAGCCCCAGAACAGGACCACCCGATGACCACCAGCAGCCAGAACACCACCGCGACCGAGCACGCGACGAGAACCCAGAGCGACTACCTCGAACAGAGGAACAAGAGCCCAAGATCAAAGCCATCACACCCTTGCATCACGATCCGCGGGGCCGGGCCGGCCTCCGGCCTCCCGGTAACCCCCAACCCCGCCGCGCAGACTCGCGCGGACCGGCTCGCCGCCGTCGCGGGGTGGTCGCGGTGCTGAGGATCGTCAACGGCTACAGCCCTGAGTACCTGCTCAAGGAAGTCGCGACCGGGCGGGAGAACTACTACACGGGCGCGGTCGCCGAGGGCGAGCCGCCGGGGCGGTGGTGGGGGGCCGGGGCGGAGAAGCTCGGCCTGCACGGCCTGGTCGAGGCCCAGGACATGCGTGCGGTCTACGAGCGGTTCCTCGACCCGCGGGACACCGCGTTCCACGACCCGTCCCGGTGGGACACCGCTCCGACGCTGGGACACACCGGACGCAAGTACCTGTCCGAGGACGAGATCTACGGCGCCGCGCTGGAACGCGAGCCGGACGCGTCGGCGGAACGCCGCGCCCAGCTCCGGACAGAGGCCGGACAGAAGGCCCGGCACAACGTCGCGTTCTACGACGCCACGTTCTCCGTGCAGAAGTCGGTGACGCTGCTGCACACCGCGTTCGAGGCCCGCGAGGTCGCCGCCCGCCAGGCCGGGGACGAGGCCACCGCCGCGGCGTGGGGCGAGTTCCGCCAGGCGGTCGAGGACGCGATCTGGGCCGGGAACAACGCCGCGCTGGAGCTGCTGCAGGACAAGGCCGGCTACACCCGGGTCGGGCACCACGGCGGCGCCGCCGGCCGCTACGCCGACGCCCACGCCTTCATCGTGGCGTCGTTCTTCCAGCACGACTCCCGTGACCGGGACCCGCAGCTGCACATCCACAACACGATCCTCAACCGCGTCGAGGGCCCGGACGGACTCTGGCGCACCGTCGACGGCCGGAGCCTGCACCGCTGGCGCCCGGCCGCCGCCGCGGTCGCGGAGCGCACGACCGAGGAGCGGATCACGGCGTCGCTCGGGCTGATGATGGCGACCCGCCCGGACGGCAAGGCCCGCGAGGTCGTCGGGGTGTCGGAGCAGGCGATGAGCCTGATCTCGACGCGGCGGCACAAGGTGACCGCGAAGACCGCGGAGCTGGTCGAGGCGTTCGAGGCCCGCTACGGGCACGCCCCGAACGGCTACCAGCTCGAACGTCTCGCCCAGCAGGCCACCCTCGCCACCCGGGCCCGTAAGTCCCACCAGGGCGAGACCCGGGAGGACCTGCTCGACCGGGTCGCGGCCCGGATGGACGCCGAGATCGCCGGTGGCCTGGCCGGGATCGTCGACACGGCGCTGGCCGCCCGCCCGGGTGAGGTCGCGCCGATGCAGTGGTCCCCGGCCGAGGTCGTGTCCGTCGCGCTCGCCGAGGTGCAGAACTCCCGGACCGTGTGGACCCGCCCGGACCTCATCCGGGCGCTGAACAGCGCGCTGCCCGACCACCTCGGGATCAGCGACGGCGCGCAGATCGCGAAGCTCCTCGACATCCTCGCCGACGAGGCCATGACCGCCGACCTGGCCAGCGTGCAGACCAAGCGCCCCGCGGCCGACGTCCTGCCGGATGAGTACAAGCTCGCCAACGGCGACTCCGCGTTCGAGGCCCCCGGCGCCACCCTTTACGCGACGACCGGGCACGTCCACACCGAGCGGATCCTCGCCGGAGCTGCCGGGCGTCACGACGGCGAGCGCCTACCCGACGCAGTGATCGACCGGTTTCTGACCGGACTGGCCGCGAACGGCACCCGGCTCGGGGCCGCGCAGGAGGCCGCCGTCCACGGCATCCTCGGGTCCGGGGCTCGGGTCGAGACCCTGGTCGGCCCGCCCGGGACGGGGAAGTCGTTCACCGTCGGGATGATGGCGCGGGCCTGGACCGCCCCCGACCTGACCAGCGGTGGTCCGCCGCGGCGGGTGTTCGGGCTCGCTACCGCGCAGGCGGCAACGACGGTGCTGGCCGAGCAGGGCCTGACCGCGCGCAACATCGCCGCGTGGCTCGCGACCCAGGACCGGCTCACCGCCGGCCGCCCACGCGACGACACCGATCTGGGGTTCCGGCTGCACTCCGGAGACATCGTGGTGGTGGACGAGTCGGCGATGACCGACACCCCCGCCCTGGCCGCCATCCATGGCCACGTGGACGCGGCGGGGGCGAAGCTGCTGCTGGTCGGGGACCCGCGCCAGCTCGCCGCGATCGGCGCCGGCGGCGGCATGGACCTGATCGCCCGGGCGGGCGGGGCGCGCTACGAGCTCAACGAGGCCCGCCGCTTCACCCACGCATGGGAACGCGAGGCGTCGCTACGGCTGCGCGAGGGCGACACCGAGGTCCTGGACGACTACCACCGCCAGGGCAGGTTGATCGACTGCGGCGACGTCACCGCCGCCGAGACCGCCGCCGGCCGCGCCTGGCTCGCCGACACCCTCGACGGCACCCCATCGCTGCTGCTGGTCGACACCAACGACCAGGCCGACCGGCTGTCCTCCGAGCTGCGCTCCCAGCTCGTCGACCTCGGCCTGGTCGCCGAGCAGGGTGTGCTTCTCGGTCGGACCGGTGCCTACGCCGGGGTCGGCGACGTCGTCGAGGCCCGCGCGATCGGCCACGACCTCGCAGGCTACGAAGGCAACACCCGCGCCCCGCACACCCGCGAACGCTTCCGCGTCCTCGGGGTCCGCGACGACGGCGGCCTGGACGTCACCACCGACCTCACCCGCGACAGCGACGGGGTGGGGGAGCGGATGGTGCTCTCGCCGCGGTTCGTCGCCGACGACCTCGCCCTGGGCTACGCGGGGACCCGCTACTGCGGGCAGGGTGCCACGGTGACGACCTGCCATTCGGTGCTCACCGACCGGACCGACCACGCCGCCGCGCTGGTCGGGCTGACCCGCGGGACCGACGCGAACACCGCCTACGTCGCCACCGTGACCGAGCTCCCCGACGCTGCCGACGGCAGCCGGGGCCACCAGCTGCACCGCTCCCCGAAGGCCGTCCTGACGACCGCTCTGGAGCTGGCCGAACCCGACCGCTCCGCCGTGACCATCGCCGAGGACTCCGCCCAGTGGGCCGAGTCGATCCCCGTCGCGGCCGAGCTGTTCGCCGACGCCGCCCATCAGGCGTCGGTGCGCCGCACGAGCGCGTGGCTGGACCGGCTCACCGACACCGGTGTGCTGACGGTCGAGCAGCGGGACCAGCTCGCCGCCGAGGACGCTTCCACCTCGCTGACCCGCGTGCTGCGCCGGGCCGAGGTCTCCGGCACCGACCCCTACGCCACGCTGCACGACACGATCACCGGCCAGCCACTCACCGGCGCCCGCAACCTCACCAACGTCATCCACGCCCGGCTACGCGACAAGCAGCGGTTCGAACCCGACGTCGGCACCTGGGCGGACCGGGTCCCGCAGCTCGACGACCCGCAGATGACCCGCTACCTCGACCGGCTCGCCGAGCACATGGACCAGCGCACCGCCGCCCTCGGCGCCCAGGCTGCGGCCGAGCCGCCGCGCTGGGCGACCGAACTGCTCGGCGAGGTCCCCGTCCGGGACGACGCCGAGGCCCGCGCGGAGTGGGAGCGCAAGGCCGGCGCCGTCGCCGCCTGCCGCACCCTGACCGGCCGCGAGGACACCGACGCGACCGCCGCCGGCCCCGCCGAAGCTCTCGACGTCCTCGGCGCCGCACCGAAGCCCGGGATGGTCGAGCACCACGCCGCCTACTGCGCCGGGTGGGAGGCGCTGGGCCGGCCCCGCGCGGACCGGGAGGAGTTCGAGCTGTCCGACGGCGCGCTGCGGATGCGGGTGCGCGCCTACGAGCGCCAGCAGGCGTGGGCACCCCGCTACGTCGCCAACGAGCTGGCCGGGACCCGCCAGGCCGCCGAGCACCACCGCGGTGCCGCCACCCTGCACCGCGCCGAAGCTGACGCCACCACCGATCCGGCCCGCGCCGCCGAGCTGCGCCAGGCCGCCGACGGCGCCGCCGCCCTCGCCACGGAGCTGGACCGGCGCACCGGCGAGCTGGAGGAGGTCGAGGCCGCCCGCGGACGCTGGCTGCTGCGCACCGCCGTCGACCGGGACAAACACGACCGCGCGGTGATCGCGCTCGCGCACCGCAACAGCGACCGCGACGCCCCCGACGAGCGGGTCACCGCCGACGAATGGCTCACCGCCCACGACGAGGCCATGCGCGCCGAGGACGAGCACCGCCCGATCACCGAGAACGACCTCGACGACACCACCGTCGACGAGCACCAGGCCCTCGACGACGGCCCGGTCCTGGAGACCGCGGTCCCCGACCTGCGCGAGACCGCCGCGACCCAGCCGCGGGAGCGGCACGAGGACGACGTCCGGGTCCCGACCACCGCCGAGTCCGAGGACGCGGTCACCCGCGCCCGCCGGGCCCTGGACGAGATCCAGGCCCAGGAGGTCTACGAGGCCGGCCTCGACACCCCCGAGGCCCGCGACGTCGACCACCACCGCGAGGACCCATATGCCGACGAGGTCGGCGACGGCGAGGACGACTACGCCGACCGCTGGGGCTGACCCGGATCGGTCACGATCGCCTCGACGACGGCCCGCCACAGCGGCCACCGCTGCGGCGGCTCGTCGTCGGGGCGCACCGGCCACGCCATGTGATAGCCGTCGTCCTCGATGTCGAGGTACGTTTCGGCGATCTCGACAGCCGACCACGCCCGCGGGGACCGCCACAGCTCCAAGGCCGCGGCCACCGGCGCCGGTAGCCGGCCACCCGGGATCCGCTGCGTCGGACCCCACGACGCCGTGACGACCGGACAGCCGTCCGCGCGGGTCCCGGTCTGCACCAGCTCGGCCGGGTTCCACCGCACGACGTGCTCACCGACCCGCGGCACGTCGACCAGGACGAGCCCCGTCGGTAGTAGCTCGCCGGGGCGCTGCAACGCGATCTGTAGGTCCGCCTGCTCCCAGGCCAGCACCAGCCGCGAGGCGTTCGCGAACGATGCGACGAGGCCCAGGGTCTCGACGGCTGTGTGCGCGTCGTCGCCCGGGTAGAACGGACGCGCGCGGACGTAGCCCGCGTACGGCCGGCGCCCCAGGTCCTCGCAGAAGATGTGCATGGTCGGGGGCGGGACGAACCCGCCCTCGGCCAGCATCGCGTCGGTTGTTGCGACGGCGATGCTCTCCAGATTGTCTACCGACTGTTGCTCGATTTGCTCCATGTCAGCAGAGTGTGCGACAGACCTCCGACAGTTCTCGGACGTTCAGCCAGCTCTTCTCCGGGGATCCGTCACGAACCTTCTTGATCGACTGCGGCCTCGTAGAAGGCGTCCGCAAGCGCCACGATGACCGACTTGACGGCAGTCCCTTCACTGAAGAAGTAGTCGGCCATCGTGTTGTGGGCCTCCTGGTTGTCGGCGACCGCCTCGACGACAGCGGCCTGGAAGTCCTGCGACTCCATGAACTGCTTCTTAGAGTTGACCTTGGTTTGCCCGACGAGATCCGGGTGATTGAGCAACCGGCTGACCAAACCTTGCACGAACTCGCGGATCTGCGACTCGGCGAACGCGTCCGCTCCGAACAGGTCGTTCATCTTGTCGATGACCACCTGCAGCGCAACGTACTTCGGCTCCTTGCGGGTGCCGGTACCGGCGGCGCTGATCCCCTTCAGCTGCCCGCCCCCGGTAAGCGCGATGTCGACTGCCTTTGCCTTGGAGTGCGTCACACCAACCATGACGACATCGGACAGGTCCACCTCGGCGGCCCATGAGGAGTCGGCGATGACCCGTTCCAGTAGCCGCAGGAAGATGGAGAGGCTTTCGAGGTAAGGGTCGCCGTAGTCGACGATCTGGCTCATGAAGTCGTAAAGCCGCACGTAAGTCGAGACGTCCTTGCGGAACATGTCGAGGGTGCTGAGGGTGACCTTGTCCCCGACCTCGATGGCGTCGGCGTAGCGGCGGGCGAACTCGTTCTTGGCGGGGCTGATCGCGGCGGAAAGCGCGTTGTTGCCTTTGCGCTTTACCCAGAGATCGGCGACGTGGAGCACCTGGTCGTGGGTGTAGATCCCGAGCTGGTCAAGCTTGGAGGTGAGGTGGATGACGACGTATGGGTCAGTCTCTGTCTCCAGCGTCGCGCCGGCGAAATAGGGCTCGAACGCCGTCCGGATGTCCTCGGGCTTGTTCGCGAAGTCAATGACGAACGTCTGACGCTTCTGCTCCCCTCCCGCGGTGCGGTGGGTGCGGTTTAGTCGGGAGAGCGTCTGCACGGCGGTGACTCCGGAGAGCTTCTTATCGACGTACATCGCGGACAGTAGGGGCTGATCGAAGCCGGTTTGGAACTTGTTCGCGACCAGCATGACCTTGTAGGTCTGTCCCTTGAAGGCGGCGGCCAGATCGGAGCCAGCGCCAGGGTTGAGGTCGGCCTCAGAGAACTCGTCGTCCTCGCCCGGCTGCGGGCCCCAGGCCGTATCCCACTTCTCGTCCTCAGCCATCGTGACCGCCCCTGAGAAGGCGACCAGTGTGCGGTAGTTGTAGGACGGGTCCTGGGCGATCCGCTTGGCGACGTAGGCGTCGATGGCCTTCTTGTACTTGACCGCGGCCTTGCGGGAGTCGGTGACAACCATCGCCTTCGCCCTGCCTCCCAGCAGGTGGACGACGTTGGTGTGGAAGTGCTCGACGATGATCTGGACCTTCTGGCTGATGTTGGTCGGGTGCAGCTTCACCCACCGCATCAGCCCCTTGCGCGCAGCGGCCTCCTCCACGATCTCGGCGCCGTCGCCGCTCTCGGCCTGGCCGGCGATCTTCAGCGCGGTGTCGTAGGACTGGTAGCCGCGCAGGACGTCGAGGATGTACTCCTCATCGATCGCCTGGCGCATCGAGTAAAGGTGGAACCGGACGGGCTTGCCGTCGGCGCCCTTGCGGCCGAACAGCTCGACGGTCTTGTTCTTTGGTGTTGCGGTGAACGCCAGGTAGGAGATGTTTGGCGACTCGGCCCGCTCGGCCATCTCCGCGGCCAGGAGTGCCTGGACGTCGATCTCGCCGCCCTGTTCAGCCTCGGCCGCTTCCTCGGCGGTGAGCACGGCCCGGAGCTGGCTCGAGATCTTGCCGGACTGCGAGGAGTGGGCCTCGTCGGCGATCACCGCGAACCGGCGTCCCTTCAACGACGAGTCGGCACGGATCTCGTCCATCGCGAACGGGAACGTCTGCACCGTCACCGCGATAATTAGCTCCCCGTTCTTCAGTGCGGTCGCCAGAAGACCGGACTTCGACTTGGCGCCCGCCTTGCGCACGTCCTCGGGACTAATAGTGGCGACGATTTTGCCGGAGCCGTCGATCTGCCGGATCGCGTCCTGGAGCTGCCCGTCGAGCACGGTGCGGTCGACGACCACGATGACCGAGTCGAAGACTTTCTTGTCGTCGATGTGCAGCCGGGCGAGCTGGTGGGCGGTCCAGGCAATGGTGTTAGTCTTCCCCGATCCGGCCGAGTGCTCGATGAGGTAGCGCTGTCCGACGCCTTCCGCACGAACTGCGGCGACGATCTCCGTGACTGCCTCCCACTGGTGGAACCGCGGGAAGAGCATGCTTGTGCGCCGCGTAGAGGTACCGGTGGTGACGTCCCACTCCTCTTTTGTCTCGACGATCATCAGACGACCGATGATCATGAGCCAAGCGTCCTTGTCCCAGATCCGCTCCCATAGGTAAGCAGTCGACGAGCGACCGTCGGTGGCCGGTGGGTTCCCAGCTCCGGCGTTGTAGCCACTGTTGAACGGCAAGAAATGGGTCTTCTCGCCTTCCAGGCGTGTGGTCATGGCGGCCAGGTCATTGGAGACCGCGAAATGGACCAGCGCCCGATGACCGAAGGAGAGTAATGGTTCCGGACGGCCGTTTGTTAGCGGACTTCGACTCTTGCGATATTGATTGACCGCCTCGTCGACGGACTGGGTGAAATCGGTCTTCAGCTCTATTGTGGCGACTGGTAGGCCATTGACAAAAAAAACTAAGTCGATGCTGCGTCGGTCAGCAGTTGAAAACTGTACTTGACGTATCACGCGCACCCGCATCGCCGCGTATTGCTCGACCGACGTCGCGTTCAGGCTTGTCTCAGGCTGGAACTGCGCCATCTTTAACCGGCCGCCGCCGATGTACTGCACGCCTCTGCGCAGGACTTGGAGCGTACCGCCACCGTGCTCCAGAGGCTTGTCGAGCGCGTTGGTGAGAACGTCGAGGAACTTGGCGTGTGAACCGGCCGCCTTTAAGGCCTTTTCGTAGGAAGCGGCCTGTGTTTCTTCCAACCAGGCGAACAGATCCGCGGGATAAAGTGCACGTTCGCGGTCGTAGCCAGCGTCATCCGCCGAGTACAGCCATCCGTGGGACTCTAGATGCGCGCAGATCTCGGTTTCGAATACAACTTCTTGGTGATCATTCATTACGCCGTCTCTCGTAGGTCGATCTGGCCGGTCACAGCGGCAGAGATCAAGGCAGTGCGGCGCTCGCTGCACATCTGGATGAACTTCTCTGCCTCGTGAATTAATTTGTCTAATCGCTCTGTCTCCGTGTCGAGACGAGAAACGATAGTCTGCTGCTGCTCCACTGGCGGCACTGAGACGCGCAGTTCAGCCAGTCGTGTATTATTAAGGATGGGGATGGTGTTTCCGACCGCCAAGGCGACGAGGTCGGAGCGCAAACCTGTCAGCGAGTAGTACCAGTACTTTGCGATTCCATCAATCTCGACAGCTGTGATCTGTTGATTCGATGATATTGGCCCATCGCTCCATCCGACCTTTCCGACAGTCGCTCCAATGCAGCAGATCAGAACCGAACTTGTTGTCTGGCGAACTTGACTTGCTGCTAGTGCTGTCAGGCGGCGGCTCGGGACTACGTAGCCGCCGAGATCTTCCGGGCGTGCCCAGCCCAGTGGTCCAGCATCATCGTAGAGTTCTCCCGGGTCTCCCGTAGGAGTCTTACCGGTAACGAACCGGCCAATTCGTCGCAGAGTGACGGAATCCCAGTCGCTCGGTCGACTGAACTGGTCGGATGCCGTCATATGCGAAACTACCGCCTGACGTCGTTCGAGTAAAGTATTTATCAGTTCTTGCTGGTGCTTGACGAGGTCATCAATTCGCGCGGTCTCGTGATCGAGGTAGTCTGCGATAGCCTGCTGAGTAGTAATTCTGGGGAGTGGGACAGAATACTTCTCAATGAACGAGTCTGGAACGCGACGGAGTCCTCCGGAGCCTGTCATATGCGACTCGCCGCGCTGCAGAAAATCTGAAGATTGAAATATCCAGGACAGGTAGCGTGCGTCAATGCTTGACTTGGGCCGAATAACTGAAACCTCGGTTGTCGCGAAGGCATATCCGCAAGGGAGGTTTTGAGCGACGAAACCCTTGCCGTTTTCGAAGCATGGGGTAACTTTTGCAAGTGCTATATCGCCGTCCTCAATATACGAATAGCCGGACTGTAAATCTCTGAAGGGGCGGCGACGGCTCGTATCTACAGGTCCGAACTCCGAGATGGCCTCCATTGGTAAGTATGTAGCGTCATCGTCAGAGTGTGACCGCGGTCGTGGATTGAGCCTCGCTAGATATCGGAGGGGAATTCTACGCGCGGCTGCTATTTGATCCTGGGTGCTCATTCTTCTACTTCCTTAAGTAGGTTGAGAATGATCGCGGCCTGCTTCTCGAGGTCGGCATCGATCTCGGCGAGCGGCCGCGGTGGTACATACTCGAAGAATTGTCGCTTTAGAGGAATTTCGTAACCAATCTTGGTTCTCTTCTCGTCGATCCAGGCATTGTTTGCGTGTGGTGCAATCTCTGATCTAAAGTATGATCGGATCACGTCGCTCTCGTCACTCACGCCAGCAGTCGAGCCGCCGTAGGTGAACGGAACGTTCTCGGTGTCCCGCTTCTTGGGGTCAGGCTTTTTGTTGCCCTTACGGTCAACGATTGGCTTGCCGTCCTCATCGATCTGGGGATACTCGACAGTAACGGTCCAGAAGCCAAACTCCTCGTTTCGCATCACTCGAGAGTGGCCGGGGTCGGCGTCGGTGTAGTCGGCGTAAAGACGAACGATTCGGTCGCGATCATTCTGACTCAGTTCGCGGTTCTTGGCTCCTAGGTTCTTGCGCATCCTTGTCCAGAACGACGAGCCGTCAATCAGTTGCACAAATCCCTTACGTTCGGGGCGTTTAGTATTATCTAGGATCCAGATATAAGTTGCGATGCCGGTGTTGAAGAACATGTTCGTCGGCAGTGCGACGATGACATCGACCAGGTCGTTTTCTAGTAGCCATCGGCGTATGTTCGATGGACCGGACTCGGCCGCGCCGTTGAACAGAGGGGACCCGTTCATGACGATCCCGGCTCGGCCGCCGCCATCGGATGGGGCCCGCATCTTGTGGGCAAGGTGAAGTAGGAAGAGCATCTGGCCATCGGAGGTTGACGGGAGGCCAGGTGCGAACCGACCATAGGCCCCGGCCTTTTCGCGTTCAGCGTTCACGGCTTTTGCGTACTGTTTCCAATCTACGCCGTAGGGTGGGTTTGACATGCAGAAATCAAACTTTCTACCTACGAATGCGTCATCTGTAAGCGTGTTGCCAAATGCGATGTTTGTGGCGTCATGACCCTTGGCGAGCAGGTCGGACTTACAGATTGCGTAGGACTGGGGATTGTACTCTTGCCCGTACAAGCTGAGCTTCGCGTCGGGATTCTGTTCTAGTAGATGGTCCTCGGCGAGAGCGAGCATGCCACCGGTGCCGGCAGTGGGGTCATAAAGGCTGCGGACGATACCAGGTTCGGTGAGATCGCCGTCCTTCTCGGCGAACATCAGATCGACGAGAAGTCTGATGGCGTCGCGAGGTGTGTAGTGATCGCCGGAAGTCTCGTTCGCAGCCTCATTGAACTTCCGGATAATGTACTCGAATGCGTCGCCCATGTCTGCGTTTGAAACGGTACGCGGATGTAGATTGAGTGCCTTGAAGGATGTGATGACTTCGCGCAGGAGCTCGGCTTTCTCGAGCGCGAGAATCTCCTTCTTAAAGTCGAAGTATTCAAACACGTCGACGTCGGAAGAGAATCGATCGATGTAGTCAGTAAGATTGTCGGCTAAACCGTCAGGGTCTTTGAGTAGATTAGCGAAAGAGAAGTTCGAGGTATTGTAGAATGATCTACCTGTTGCCTTGCGGATCTCGAGCTTTAGTCGTACGGGGTTACTTTCCTTCGCTACGAGCGCGCGCATCGTGTCTCGGTCTGATTCGAGGATGCAGTCGAGGCGCCGCAAAATGGTCAGCGGGAGGATGACGTTGCCGTACTGATTGGGACGGTAGGGGCCCCGTAGCTTGTCCGCGATCGACCAGATGAACCCACCGAGATTACTCACGAGACTCCTTTGATGCCGACGTGCGATGACGGCGGAGGGCCAGTGCGTTCGCATCGACCCAGTGCGCTCCGTTTCTAGCAGTAGACCCGGAGAGAGCGCGGCAGTGGCTCGCTCGATCGATCGTCTGCAACGCTAACAGCAGCGAGGCCAAGAGCGTCGGTGTAGCGCCTGCGGCGTGGCCTGTCGGCCTGGTGGCCCACCACGACCCGTCACCGGTCAAGGGCGCTGAGTGGCGTCCACCAGAGTGGTGTGCGACCGGACTCTGTCTGGCTCGGGACCGCGAGCCTCGCCGGCCGTGGCGGGACGCCCTGCGGCGGCGGGGGACAAGCGCCCCGCCACTTCAAAGTCGCGCCGGACTGGCTGGACGCGCGGGCTGCCGCGGTCGCGGCGCTCGACGAGCTCGCGCGGGTCGAGGCCCGGCCCAAGGAGTACCGGTTCGAGGTCGGCCCGGTCGTCAGGTACGCGATGCCCGACGTTGACGAGAACGGCCAGCTCGACTCGGAAGATCTGGCCGGCGCGTTGCCGCTCGTTCTAGATTGCTGACGGGCCGGAACCGCAGACGCCGTGCTCGAACGACTGTCGTGCCAGATCGGTGAAGGCGGTGGGATAGGCGTAGCTGCGCTGCCGGAGGGCCGATCCAGACCTACGGTGTGTCGCCATCGAGTCGGCAGAACCAGCGCTCGACCAGGTCGCGGGTGAACGACTGGGCCTCGGCGAATTCCAACTCCCGCTTGGGGGGATCGCCGGACGGGCGCGCATGACGGTGGAGATTTACGCTCCGCGTGAAGTTGCTTACCTCGGTCTTCGAGTAGCCGAGCTGTTCGAGCGAGTGCTTGGGTGCCGTGCCGACCTTCGATGCGTCCCGGACGATCTCGAAGGCCTTGTACAGGTCTGCCCAACCCATGTCGGACTTGCCGAGGAGCGCGATCAGCTCGGCTGCTGCCGGATCAGCCCTTACCAGTCGTAGGTAGCGCGCTCCAGACGGCTCCGGGGTGACGACCGGTTCGTCAGGAGGGGTGGTGGTACCTGCTGAGCGTGCGCTGACACGAATTGTCGCCGTCTCCGCGCGTGCCGCCACGACCTTTTGGCGAAGCTCGCCCCCGTCTGCGAGGTGAAGGAACTTTGTCGAGCCTTCCCATTTCTCGAAGCTTCCCGCGATACTCACCGGCCGGAAGCCGCTGTGGCGCACCCTCGCTATGCCGAGGAGATCTGCCAGCACTCGCTCGGCGATCTTGACGAGCCGACCGGCATCCTGCATGTGGGGGTCGAGCTCTGCGGTCGCCAGATGGAAGCGGTCTTCGTCGTCCTGCACGATGTGCGGATCTCCCTCAGGGAACATGTCGACCAGGGTCTGCAGGTCGAACTCATGGCCATGGAGCAGCGCTCGTACCGTCACCCGTCCACGGTACGGCGAGAGACCGTCGTCACCGCAGAGGTCCGGTCGCAGGCGAGGTCTGCCCGCGGACCCCCAAAGGGGACGTGTCGATCCGCGCCTCGGCCCGTGGCTCGGCTGGCTATGCGTGACTTGTGTCGTGACGCGAAACGGCGGCGACGATCGGTGTCGACGGTGGTGAGTGGAGGCGCGTTCGACAATCGTCGCAGGTAGAGGGCTCGTGTGACGTCTCGCATGCTCTTTACACCCGTGCGGTCCCAGGTTCGGTTCCTGCCGCGCCCACTACCGGCTGTCGGCGGTCGCCACCTTCATCGAGCGCTGTTGTGTCGGGTTGAAGCTCGTCACCGGCGAACGGAGCACCGAGGTTACCGCCGATAGACCTATGCGGGTGATTCTCCCAGGTAGTGACGTACCTGCCTAAGCGCTCGGAGCTGCACGGTTCACGGGTTCTGGGACGCAGGTGAGGGAGGTGTCGCCCGTAGTCTTGCGGCAATCTGTTGGCGATGTGGGTCTTCTTTGATCCAGCCGCGTCTGTGGTCGTCGTCGTCGATGGCGACGATGATGCGGGCTTGCTGGTCGGTGCCGAGCTGAGTCGACCAAGCGGCGGAAGCGGCGCACAGTGCGTAGTACTGCTCGTTGGCGGAGCCAGGTCTGCGGATCGATCGGAGGACTGCTGCGCCGTCGACGAGCGAGGGGTTGCCGGTCATTGCTGCCAGCGCGACCGTCCGGTCGTCGCTGTCGCCGTCGAGGAGGGCACCGATCTGTGTCGTCGGGAAGTCGCCGTCGCGGGCGCGGTCGATAACAGCAGTGAGTAGTTCGTCGAAGATGGCTGTGCGCCGCTCGCCGGAGGGCAGCAGGTTGCGGACGGCGGACAGGCCGACCACCGACGATCGTAATGTTGCGTTGAGTTCGCCCAAGGATCGTCGGAGGAAGTCTTCGATGTAGGCCAGCGGTGCGAGCAGAAGCACCGATGCGCCGAGTTCGATCAGGACGGACTGCCACCAGCCGTCGAGTGGTGCCGCCCCGATCATGAGTGCCAGACCGACGAGCGCGCTTGCGATGATCACGGCAAGGCGTGATGTCGATGGCCGCCATTGCGGTCGTTGGCCGGGCGCTGTCGATTTGTTCGAGTCCTGCGAGGACATGCGGCACCTTTCGCTCTCGGCAGTGTGGGTGAGCTGGCTTGATGTGACTACGCGGGTGGTCGCGACAGAGTTGATGCCGTGTCCGAGGACTGGGAGAGGTCAGGGGTGGTCGGTGAGTGCCGGTCCTGGGGAGTGCGCGACAAGGTCTCCCGGGAACTCGACGACATGATTCTCGCGACACCCAAGAAGTCGTCGTGGCTGGCGATTAGGTCAGAGCCGATGAGGGGTGCGTGGCGAGCGACACAGTCGCGCGCCCGGCGCAGCCGCCGACGCGATGATCCACATTGCGGCGGTCGGTACCTCGACGTGAAGCGGTATGCAGTTGGGCGGCGCTCGGCCCTTGCTGATGCCGTGCGGCGCTCATCCATCGCGGAGTCTGCCGGGCGAGGTCTGGTCGCCGGGTGGGAGCTCCGTGATCGCGGCGTTGACCAGAGCAGGGTCTAGGTAGCGGTGGTGGACCTCGTGCGGCCACGCGTCGGTCGACGCGAGCTGCGCCGCCTGCACGATCTCGTCCAGCGTGCGGGCCTCGAACGTGTGGCGGCCAGTGAGGCAGCACCGGTAGTCCCTGGCCGCGGCTGCGCAGCGCGTGTTGCCGACGGGATAGAGCAGCACGAACGCCCCCGCGTCCCAACCGTCGTTGCTGTTGTCGAGCATCCGGAGCGCGAGCAGGTGGTCCAGCCAGATCTGTTGCAGCGGGAGGGTGGACAGGAGGGGGAAGGTCGACGGGTCGAAGGCGGCGGTGTTTCTCGCGATCTCGACGTAGTGGCCGTCCTTGTTCGATGCCGGCGTGCCGCGGAGGTCTTCGTGGTACTTGACCTCGATTCCGATGAAGCTGTGGCCGTGGTCGCCGTCGTACTCGATGAAGACGTCGAAGGCGGACTGGTTGGTCGTGTATGCCGCGTCGTTGCGGCCGGGGGACCACTCGAACCTGATGTCGTGTACAGCGCGGATGTCCGGCCAGATCTGGCTCAGCGTCGTGGTCGCGAGCTCCAGGTCGGCGGCCAGCGGGCCGAACAGGTTGAAGCACAGCGGTTGACTGGAGAGCAGGTCGACCCAGAGGCGTGGCCGGAAGAGCAGCGCCCCGGTGCGTGGTGCGTCGGCGACCGCCTTCTGCACCTGCTCCCGGGCCGGTGCGGACAGGTAGTTCCGCAGTTTCGGGGGCTGAGCGACGGAGGTTTCCAGGCGGGATCCGAGGGGTGAGCCGTTGTGGAGCCCGGCAGGTAGCGAGTGCTGCTCTCGCCACAGAGCCTGGTGCAGTCTGGCTCGCTGCTGCCACGGGTTGTCGCCGCGGACGCGAACGTGGTGAGAATCCAGAACGGATCGCGGGATCATGGCCGTAGTACATCGAAGGGCGCTGCCCGAGGGAAGTGGTCGTCACGGTCGTCGTACTCGATAGATTTCGGGGATAGCCTCCGGTCGGTTCGGCAATGGTCCAGGGGGACGATGTGGTTCGTCGTATGAGGGACGTCCGGTACCGCGAGCAACAGTGGCGGGATCGGTTCGCGCCCCACGTCGCCCCGATCAACGAGCTGGTCGACGAGCTCGGCACGCGCGACGAGGCCGGCCACCCGCCGTACGTGGCGCCGATGTACAAAGGCGTTCGCGCTCGCGCGCTGGCGATCCTTCGCGATCCCGGTCCGAAAGCGGGCGGGGAGAACGGTTCGGGCTTCTTGTCGGTGGAGAACGACGACCAGTCCGCGCAGCGGCAGGACGAGTTCTTCCGTGGGGCAGGGATCGATCCGGCCGAAGTCGTGCCGTGGAACGCCTATCCCTGGTACATCAACAGCAAGCCCACGCGCGAGCAGCTCCTGCAGGGCACCGAGCCACTCCGGCGTCTGATCGCCCTCTTGCCGCATCTTCGGGTGGTGATCCTGGAAGGCATCGATGCCAAGGCGGCGTGGGATCTGTTCGTCGCCCGGCACGGGGCGTGGGTCCGATCCCGAGGGATCGAAGCGGTGTCGACCTACCACCCGAGCCGGCAGGCGTTGCAGCACCCGGACCCGGCCGAGCGGGACCGGCGGGAGGAGCACATCCGGTCGACTCTGCGCCGGGCCGCGTGTGTGATCGATGAGCACGACTCCGGGCCGGGCGCCGAGAAGCCGTCGCCGTCTGCCCCCGAGGGGCTGGAGGTCATCGATGTGGACGTCATCGGCCGGCCGGCGGCCGCCTCGATGGCGTCCGAATTGCCGTGGCGTGCGGCGGTGACGGCTGCGGTAGGGCGTCGTGAGGTCCCTGATGGTGTGCGCTTTGCGGTTGAGGTGGAGTTCCGGCTGCCGTCGTCGCGAGAGCGCAACGACCGGTGGGATCTCGACGGCCTCCTCACGCCGACGTTCGAGGCGTTGGGCGGAGCGATCGGGTGGCGGCGGGGACAGGGGCGACCGCAGGCGGACGATGAGCGAATCGACCGGATCGTCGCGTCGAAGCGTCTGGCAACCGGGGATGAGGAGCCGGGAGCGCGGCTGCGCATCGTGCCGCTCGCAAGTCCGTGACACGAGTCGTGACACGAAATCCTGGCTACGACGGGTTCGCGAGACAGCAGGTGGGCGCCAGGGCGAACCATCGTCGCAGGTGGAGGCGTCGTGAGGCGTCTCGCACGCGCTTTACACCCGAGCGGTCGCAGGTTCGAACCCTGCCGCGCCCACATATCTGACCAGGGCCTTCTCTGGCCCCATGATCGCGTAGCTCCGCTCGTGGAGCCTTTCGTGATGCGAAGCCCTCGTATCCTGCTCCACGGGACGGCAGCCGGGAGGCCGCGCGGACGACCGCGCGGACGACCGCGCGGGACGATCGAGGAGCTGCCCGGCGGCGCGCTTCGGGTCTCCGTCTACGTCGGGAAGGACCCGATCTCCGGTCGGCGGCACTACCTGCGCGAGACCGTCCCGGCCGGGGCGGGCGCGAAGAAGGAGGCCGAAGGTCCTCCGGCGTCTGAACCACGACGTCGACGAGCAGCGGACCCCGCGCACGAGCGCGACGCTGGACCAGCTGCTCGACCGGTACCTGGAGACCCTCGACGTCGGAGCGACCACGCACCGCGCCTACACCCGGTACCTGGAGCTGCACGTCCGTCCGTTCCTCGGGCGGACGAAGGCCGGCGCCGTCGGCGCCGAGGCCCTGGACTCGCTCTACGCCGAACTGCGCCGGTGCCGCGATCACTGCTCGGGGTCGGCGAAGCGCGTCGACCACCGGACCCCGCGCGAGCACGAGTGCGACGACCGGTGCCGTCCGCACCGCTGTCGTCCGCTCGCACCGGCCACCATCCGGCACATCCACTTCGTGCTCAACGGCGCGTACTCGCGGGGCGTGCGGTGGCGGTGGGTGTCGGTGAACCCGGTCGAGTTCGTCTCGCCGCCCGCGAAGCCGCCGCCGGACCCGCAGCCGCCGTCCGCGGCGGAGGCGGCGCGCCTGCTGAACGAGGCGTGGCGGGATCTGGACTGGGGTGCGCTGGTCTGGCTGTTCATGACCACCGGCGCCCGTGGGGCGAGCTGTGCGCATTGCGCTGGTCGAACGTCGATCGGCATTCGGGGACGTTGACGATCCGCCGGGCGATCGCCCAGGACGGGCAGGCGTTGCAGGAGGACACCAAGACCACCAGCAGCATTGAGATCACGGACTCGACCACCGCCGCGCTCTGGCTGCTGTCCGACGAGGCCCGCTTCGTTACCGGACTCGAGCTGCTTGTCGACGCGGGCGGGAGCACGAAGTAGCGCCGTTGCGCACGTGCGGGCCCGTTGGTTCGTCGTCCACCCACGACCCGATCCTCAGCCTCACGTCGACTGTGGATCCGAGCTCGATCAGACGTAGTTCGCGGCGGAGCGGATCTCCCTGTCCGCGTCCGGGCGGATGGCGCCGACACCCGCCAGCGCGCGGATCTCGCCGGGGACGAAGCCGAGCTCGGCGAGCACGTTCTCGGTGTCCTGGCCGAGGGCGGGGACCCCTCGCCCGGTCTGTGCGCGACTCCGCGACATGCGCACGGGATGGCGGGGCAGCTGCGCGGCCGGCTGGCCCGCCACGTCCACGTCGACCAGGAGTGGGCCGGCCCCGACACTCGACCCGTCGAGGAGCGTCCGGAGCCCGAGCCGGGGAGCACAGGCCAGTCCTGCGGTCTCGAAGACCTCGAGAGCCTGCAGGTTCGTCAGCTCGGCGACGGCTGGCGCGAGAAGAGCTGTTGCCGCCTCCCCGTTACGCGCCTGGAGGTACGGCGTCGAGAACTCTGCCCGCTCGGTGAGGTCGTCGACGCCGAGTTCCCGGCACAGCGGGCCGAGTGCGTCCGCGTCGACGACACCGACCACGGTCACGGTTCCGTCGCGGGTCGTGAACGTGGCCCGGTACCCCAGGTCGTCCCATCCGGGGCTCCGCCCGTACATCGACAACGATGCGACCTCCGATCCCTGCATGGCGAGTGCGGTGTCGAACAGGCTCACCGTCACCTCCTGTCCGCGGCCCGATCGGCCTCGCTCGAGGAGCGCTCCGAGGATCCCCTGAACCAGCAGCGCCGAGGCCGCGTAGATGACCGGCGTGCCGGGAAGGGATCGCGGGAGGTGACCACCCCGGCCGCAGCCGGTGTGGGTGAGCCCGCTCGTGGCCTGCGCGAGTAGCTCGTGTCCCGACGGGGCGGCTGTGGAACCGATGGAACCGGCGCTGCTGATCGAGGCGTGGATCAGGCGCGGGTGGCCTCCGGCGAGATCGGCGTGGCCCAGCGCGAGCCGCTCGATGCACGGCGCCCCGTGGTCGTGGAGCAGGACGTCGGCGCGCTCGACCAGACGGCGCACGACGTCCTCGCCACCGGGCGTGGCGAGGTCGACGCAGATGCTGCGCTTGTTGCGGTTCGCGGCGGCGAAAGCCGGTGCCATGAGGTCGTTGTCGACCGCCTGCCGGTCGACCGGACGAAGGGCGTCCCCCCGGGCGCCGTGCTCCACCTTGACGACCTCGGCTCCGAGGTCGCCGAGCGTCTGCCCCGGCTGTGGGCTGAGCGCACCGCTGCCGAGCTCGACGACGCGGATCCCGTCCAACACCGGGCTCACGGGCGCTGGACCCTCGGTGAAGTGAGACGTCTACCGCTCACGCCGGCGGCTCCGGGGTGAGCACGCCGTCGACACGGCGGGGGATGCCCAGCGGGTTGGCGTCCGCCAACGCTGCCGGGAGCAAAGCGTCCGGAATCGACTGGTAGGCGATCGGGCGCAGGAAACGGCGCATGGCCGTGGCGCCCACTGATGTGTGGATCGATGTCGTCGACGGGTGGGGGCCGCCGTGGTGCTGTGCCCAGGTGACCGCGACACCCGTCGGCCAACTGTTCCACAGGACGCGGCCGGCGAGCGGAGCGAGGAGAGGAAGCAGCGCTGCTGCGTCGCCGTCGTCGGGCCCCGCGGCATGTACCCCTGCGGTCAGCGACCCCTCCAGCAGGGCGACGGCGGACCGCAGCTCGTCGGCGTCGCGGTAGGTCATCACGAGGGAGAAGGGTCCGAAGCGCTCCGCCAGCAGTTCGTCCCGGAACCCGGCGAGCTCGGCGATCGTCGTCCTGGCCAACACGGGGCGGACGCTCCGGCCGTCGCCTTCCGGGGCACCGGCAAGGATCCGCACCGCGGGATGCGTCGCCAGGGCCCGCGTCCCGTCCACGTAGGCGTCGCCGATTCCGTCGTGCAGCAACGTGACCGGTGCGGTGTCCGCCTCGGCGGCGACGATCTCGGCCATCCCGCTGTCCTCGGGCACGAGCAGCAGGCCCGGCTTGGTGCAGAACTGGCCGGCGCCGAGCCCGACCGAGGCCAGGTAGTCGCGGACGATCCCCTCGCCCCGCGCGGCCGCGGCCGCCGGCGTGACGAACACCGGGTTGAGGCTGCCCAGCTCACCGTAGAAGGGAACGGGGGAGGGGCGACCGGCGGCCAGGTCCGCGAGCGCCCTCCCCCCGGAGGTGGAGCCGGTGAAGCCGACCGCGGTGATCCGCGGGTCCATGACGAGGGCACGGCCCGACTCGAGTCCCGACACGACCCCGAAGGTGCCCTCGGGAGCACCGGCTGCGGCCAGCGACTTCGCGACGACCTCGGCGTAGGGGCCGGAGAGCCGCGGTTGGGCGGGGTGCACCTTGGCGACAACCGGGCAGCCCGCGGCCAGGGCCGACGCGGTGTCCCCGCCGGCGAGCCCGAACGCGAACGGGAAGTTGCTCGCCCCGAACACGGCGACCGGCCCCAGAGGCACGAGCATGCGGCGCAGGTCGGGCTGCGGGCCGAGCGGGCCCTCGGGGTTCGCCCGATCGATCACGGCCTCGAGCCAGGAACCCTCATCGACCGCTTCGGCGAACATCTCGAACTGCACCGCGGTGCGCTCGACCTCGCCGACCAGCCGCGCCTCGCCCAGGGCGCTGTCCGCATCCGCGAGCGGGACCAGCTCGTCGCGCCGGGCCCGCAGGCCCGCCGCGACCGCGCGCAACAACCTGGCTCGCTCCCCGGGCGACATCGCGCCCAGTGCGGGCGCCGCCGCGGCCGCGGATTCCAGGACCTGCTCGAACTCCGCCGGGCTGGTGCTCGGCTGCTCGACGCCGGACATCGCCGTCTCCCTCGGTCGGGGTGGCCCGTTGCCACGCTCGGCGGACACCGTCGCGCCGTCGTCGGGAAACCGGCACCTCCTGGTGGAGGTACCGAGGCGGATGAGGGCGGCACAGGATCTCGAAGCAACGCGAGGCGACCACAACGAGGAGGAGCGTCCTGCTGTGCCATCCCTGACGTCCACATCGGAAAGTTCCGGTCCGCTGACCGGCATCCGCGTGCTCGACATGACCCGCCTGGCTCCGGGCCCTTACGGAAGCATGCTGCTGGCCGACCTGGGGGCCGAGGTCATCGCCGTCGGTGGCGGCAGGTCCGGGCTCCCCGTCCCCGCCCTGGCGCGCGGGAAGCAGTTCGTGACCCTCGATCTCAAGACAGCGGACGGCCGTGCGGCCCTGCACCGGCTGGTCGAGGTCTCCGACGTGCTGATGGAGGGCTTTCGGCCCGGCGTGGCCGACCGGATCGGGGCGGGTTACGAGGAGCTGCGCCGGATCAACCCGCGGCTGGTCTACTGCAGTGTCACCGGATACGGGCAAACCGGTCCGCTCGCGCAGGCTGCCGGACACGACATCAACTATGCCGCCGTCGGCGGCGCCCTGGGGACGTTCGGGCCCGCCGACGGGCCACCGGTGCCGCCGCTCAACCTGCTGGCCGACTTCGCCGGTGGCGGCCTGCTGGCGGCGTTCGGCATCGTGTCCGCGCTCTACGAGCGGGAGCGTTCCGGGGCCGGCCAGTACCTCGACGCGGCGATGGTCGACGGCGTCCTGTCCATGATGGGCATGAACTTCGCCGACTGGGGCCACCGGTCCCTACCGGCCCGGGGGGAGGGCGTCCTCACCGGCAGCATGCCGGCGTACCGGTGCTATCCCTGTGCGGACGGTCGCCACGTCGCGGTCGGCGCGCTGGAGAACGCGTTCTTCGCCAACCTCTGGGCTGCGCTGGAACTCGGTGAGGTCCCGGACCACCTCGACCCCGAGAACTGGACCGAGATCGGCGAGCGCCTGACCGCGGCGTTCGCCACCCGCGACCGCGACGCCTGGGCGGAGCGCTTCGCCGGCGTCGACGCCTGCGTCACGCCGGTCCTCGAGCCCCACGAACTCGCCGGCTTCGGGCAGATCAAGGAGCGCTACGACGGATTCGACCCCGGCTCCGTCCCGCCCGTCCCGGTGTTCTCCCGCACCGCGGCCCGGGCCGGGCACACCGACACCGCAGACGCCACGGAGGCGGTGCTGACCCGGCTGGGCGTCTCCGCGGACGTCGCCCGCCGTGTCACGGCGGGCGGCGGGGGTCCCGCCGTCACCGGCCTCAGCTGGCCACCGCTGTGAACCACCTGCACGATCGTCGAAGGGAAGACGACATGGACACCCAGTACGACGACTTCCGGGACATGGTCCGGAGGCTCGCCGCCGATCGCATCGCCCCGCATGCCGGCGATGTCGACGACAAGGAGCGCTTCCCCGAGGAGGGCTGGGCGGCGCTGCGCGAGGCCGAGGTCGCGGGCCTGCCCTACGCCGGGGCGCTCGGTGGCGGCGACGGAGACCTGTTGTCGCAGGTCATCGCCGTCGAAGAGGTTGCCGCCGCCTGCGGGAGCACCGCGCTCGTGCTGCTGGTCAACTGGGCCGGTACCTCGACAGTGGTCAGCCACGGCTCGGACGAGCTCAAGGCCGAGATCGTGCCGCGCGTCGCGGCCGGTGATGCGGGGGCCGCCTGGTGCATGACCGAGCCGACCGTCGGCTCCGATCTCTCCGCGATCGCCACCACAGCGCGTCCCGACGGCACGGACTGGAGGCTCACCGGCCAGAAGCGCTTCATCAGCAACGCGCCGTGGGCCGACTGGTACGCCGTACTCGCCCGGTCCGGGGGAACGCAGGACTTCGGCGTGTTCATGGTCCACCGGGACGACCCGGGCGTGTCCTTCGGCCCGCACGAGAAGAAGATGGGCATGCGGGGCAGCCCGACCGCCGACGTCAACTTCGACGGTGTGCGGTTGCCGGCGAGCCGCGTCGTGGCCGACCCGGTACAGGGCTACCGCTACATCAACGGTGAGCTCAACACCAGCCGCGCGCTCATCGCCGCGCAGGCCCTCGGCGTGGCGCAGGGCGCCTTCGACGCGGCGGTGGCCTACACCTGCGAGCGGCACCAGTTCGGTCAGCCGCTGTCACGCTTCCAGATGCTGCGCGGGATGGTCGCCGATATGGCGGTCAAGATCGAGTCCGCCCGCGCACTGCTGTACGACGCCGTTGGTCTGATCATGGACGGGAACCCGCGGGCTCGCGGCAGGATCTCGATGGCGAAGCTGCTCTGCAGCGACAACGCCATGTCCGTCACCACGGACGCGGTGCAGCTCCACGGCGGGTACGGCTACGTCCGCGACTACCCGGTGGAACGCATGATGCGCGATGCCAAGATCACCCAGATCTACGAGGGCACCAACCAGATCCAGCGGCTGCTCGTGGCGAAGTCCGTCTACGAGGGTCGGTGATCGGCGTGTCACAGCCGCTGAGCGGGATGACCGTGCTCGACCTCGGCGAAGTGGTGCAGGGCCCCGTCGCCGCGCAGGTGCTCGGCGACCACGGCGCCGACGTGATCAAGGTCGAGCGCGGTGTCCGGGGCGACATGCTGCGCTCGCTGGACCGCCCGGCGATCGAGGCAGGGGAGCCGTCGTCGTACTACGCCGGCGTCAACCGCAACAAGCGCAGCATCGCCCTCAATCTGAAGACCCGGGAGGGCATGAGCGCGCTGCACCGGCTACTGGCCAGGGCCGACGTTCTCGTGCACAGCTACCGGCCGGCGGCCGTGGAACGCCTGGGTCTGGCGTACGAGCTGCTCGCCGAGCGCTACCCGCGGCTGGTGTACGCCTCGGCGTCCGGCTTCGGCGAGAGCGGCCCCTACGCGCACAAGGCCGGGCAGGACATGCTCGCCCAGTCGCTGAGCGGGATGGCCCGGACCGTCGGGGACCGGACGCTGTCCGCGCACCTCAATCCGGTCCCCGCGGTGGACTACGCGTCCGGGATGTTGCTGGCGCAGGGGATCCTGGTTGCGCTCTTCGAGCGCGAGCGCTCCGGCAGGGGGCAGAAGGTGAGCGTCAACCTGCTCGACACGGCACTCGCTCTGCAGACGCTGGAGAGCGCTTCGTTGCTGATGTACGACCACGAGACCAACTGGGTCACCGACTGGTACCACGGGGTCTTCCCCACCGCGGACGGCATGGTCACGGTCCTGGGCCTGTTCCGCGACAACGCCCTCGGCATGCTGTGCAAGGCGCTGGAGGTCGAGGACCTCAGCCGCAGGCCGGAGTTCGCCACCGCCGACCTGCAGGCCCGCAACGCCGCCGCCGCCAACGAGTTGCTGCGCGACGCGGTCGCCGCACTCACCACGCGAGATGCCACCAAGCGGTTCGACGCCGTCGACCTGCTGTCGGCCCCGCTGCTCACGTTGCGCGAGGCGCTGGAGGATCCGCAGGTACTGGAGAACGGCACCGTCACCACCGTCGACGTCGAAGGCCGGCGCACGACCAGGATCCTCGGCAACCCCGTCCGACTGTCGCGTACTCCCGCGAGCGTCGGCCGCGGGGTGTCCGGGGTGGGCGCGGACACCGAGGCGGTGTTGCGCGAGGCGGGCTTCGACGACGACGAGCTCCGTGCCCTCCGCGAGAGCGGAGCGGTGCGATGAAGGAGGACACCATGGGCGATCGCGTCGCCGTCGAGCTGACCGCATTCGGCGAGGACCTGCAGGTGGGGCACCGTCCCGCGAGCGCACCGCAGCCGGGCGCCGTGACGGTCGACGTCACCCACGCCGGGGTCTGCGGCACCGACATGCACCTGCAGCAGGGCCGGATGGAGATTCCGCTGCCGATGATCCTCGGGCACGAGGCGGTGGGCCGGATCAGCGCGCTCGGGAACGAGGTGACGACCGATGTGCTCGGCGCCCCGTTGCAGCCGGGCGACGCGGTGTCCTGGGCGTCGAACATCCCGTGCCACGAATGCTTCCACTGCACGAGCGACGAGCCGTCGCTCTGCGAGACGCGCAAGGTGTACGGCATCAACCAGAGCAGCGGGGTCTGGCCGCACCTGTCGGGCGGCTGGGCCGAGCAGATCTATCTGCAGCCGGGCTCGACGATCGTCAAGATCCCGGAGGGCGTCGGCCCGGAGCAGGTGATCGCCCTGGGCTGCGCGGGCCCGACCGCCGTGCACGCCATGGGCATCGGAGGCCCCCGACCCGGTGACGTCGTGATCGTGCAGGGGAGTGGGCCGGTCGGGCTGGCCTGCGCCATGCTGGCGACGCTCGCGGGTGCCGTCAAGGTGATCATCGTGGGAGGGCCTGCGGGACGGCTGGACGCCGCACGCGCCGCGGGCATCGGTGACGTGCACGTCGACATCTTCACCGAGTCCGACTCCGTCGACCGCGCGGCGAAGGTCCGGGCCGAGACGCCCGACGGGCGTGGTGCGGACCTCGTGATCGAGGCGACGGGCGTCCCGGCAGCGGTCGCCGAGGGCATCGACCTCACCCGCCGCGGCGGTACGTACCTGGTGGTCGGCCAGTACACCGACCACGGCACGACCCCGATCAATCCGCACCACATCACCAAGAAGCAGCTGAGGGTGCTCGGCAGCTGGGCATTCTCGCCGCGCAACCATCTCGACTATGTACTGAGCGTGCCCGAGCTGGCGAGGCGGTTCGACCTGGAGAAGCTCGTCACCACGTACCCGCTCACCGATGCCGGGCGCGCGCTGGCGGACATGCGAGGCGGAACCGTCCTGAAGCCAGTGCTGCTGCCCGGCCAGGTGAGCTCGTCATGAGGACCTACGACCACGACGAGGCCGTCCGACTGCTCGTCGAGCGGACCGACGCCACCTTGGCGTCGGATCAGCCGGGCTACCCGCACTACGCGGACCCCGCTGACGGCACCTGGCGTCGGACCCCCGATGGATTCTGGACCGGCGGCTTCTGGGGCAGCCTGCTGGCGTTGGCGGCGGTGGCAACCGGCGAAGAGCGTTACGCCGCGGCGGCCGACCAGGTCGCGATCGGGCTGACCGGACGTGCCGAGTCCGACACCGCCTTCCGCGGGTTCCTCTTCCATTACGGCGCGCTGCTGCCCCATCTGCTGACCGGCAGCGGTGCGGCTGCCGAGTCGGCGCTGGCCGGGGCGCGTGGTCTGGCGAGCGCGTTCAACGGCGACGCCGGGTTGATTCCGCTGGGTAGCCAGGCGGAGGAGGCGGGCGACGTCGGCGCGGGCGCGGCCAACATTGATGCCGTTCCGGGCACGGTCGCGTTGCTGTGCTGGGCCGCCGAGAGGACGGGCGAAACCGGTCTGGCGGAGATCGCGCGCCGGCATGCGGCACGGCACGTGGAGTACTGCGTCCGGGACGACGGGTCCGTCGCCCAGTCCGCGGCCTTCGACGAGCGCACGGGTGAGCTGAAGTGCCGTTACACGCACAAGGGACTGTCCGACGGCAGCACCTGGGCCCGGGCCCAGGCCTGGGCCATGCTCGGCTTCGCGCAGGCTGCGCACTGGTCGGGCCCGGAGTTCCTCGACCCGGCTCTGCGCGTCGCGGATCGATGGATCGAGTGGCTGCCCGATTGTCGGGTCGCCCCCTGGGACTTCGCGGCCGGCGTCGACGCCCCGCGGGACACCTCGGCCAGCGCCATCGCCGCTGTAGCGCTTCTGAGGCTGGCCGACCAGTCGACCGATCGTCCGCACTACCGCGACCATGCCGCGGCCACGGTGCGGAGGCTCGTCGTGGACCACCTCACCCCCGTGACGGAGGACGACCCCCGCCCTGCGGGGATCCTCACGGCCGGATGCTTCGACCAGCGACGGGGAGAAGCGACCGCGCACGAGCTGATCTGGGGCGATCACTTCCTGCTGGAGTCGTTGCTGCGGCTTCGGGGTGACGTCGCCACCTCCATCCCCTGACCTTCGACGAACGGGGGAACGATGCCCCGGCGGATACGCTTCGAGGACCTCGACGAGGAGAGCGCCCATGCGTCGCAGTACCGAGCCGAACCGAGTCGTGCCCGGCGACGCGGTGCTGGACCAGCTTGCGCTGCGACACAGCGAGCTCCTGGTCCTGCTCGACGAGTCCGCGGCGATGAACGCCGTGGCCCGGAGAATCCGCGAGGTCGGTGGGTTCGACATGTCGCTCGTCGGACGGGTCGAGTACGACGGCGCGATGGTGCACCGCAGTTGGCTCGGGACGCAGAGCACCGCGCTGCATCGGCTCCTGGTCCCTGAGGGACACGGTCTCGGGGGCAAGAGCCTGCTGCAGCGGCGCCCGGTCTGGGTGCGGGACTACCTCGCGTCGAGCGCGATCACCCACGAGTTCGACGAGCTCGTCGCCCGCGAGGACCTGCGGGCGATGCTGGCGGTACCGATGATCTACGACGGCGAGGTGCTCGGCGCCGTCTACGTCGGCGTGCGGGGCAAAGTCAGCTTCGGGGAGCAGGTCGTGTCGCTGGTCGAGGAGGCGGCATGTGCCGCGTCGGCGACACTGGTCAGTGCACGCCGTGCCCAGATCCAGACCCGAGTCGCAGTCCAGGCCGACCGGCGGCGCAAGGCCGCCGAGCTGCACGACTCGGTGAGCCCGGTGCTCTTCCGGATCGGCGCAGAGCTACGGAGCCTGCGTGCCGTGACCGGGGCCGAGTGCGTCCGTGCACGGGTCGAGGAGCTCGAACGCCAGGTCCAGGACGTCACGTCGATGTTGCGCTCCACGCTCGCCGAGCTCAACGAGCAGCCGCCGGACCGACATCTGGCCGTGAGTATCCAGGAGGACTGTGAGGCGTTCGAGGAGCGGACCGGGACCCCGGCGCGGTACGTGCCGCTGGCGGTGATTCCGGACCTGGGGCCGGGCCGCAACGAGGCGCTGCTCGGGGTGGTGCGTGAGGCTCTCGTCAACGTCGAGAAGCATGCGCACGCCTCGGCGGTGGTGGTCACCGTTTCCATCGTCGGCGACACGGTGAGTGTCGCGGTCGCCGACGACGGATGCGGGTGGTCCGAAGACAGGGCCGACCCGGCTCCTGGTCATCTCGGCCTCTCGCTGGCGGCGCAGCGGATGCAGCGGCTCGGGGGCGGCGTCGTCATGAGCGCGAACGACGACGGCGGCAGCACGGTGCGGGCGTGGGTGCCGTGCTACGCGGGGGACCGCAATGGGTGAGCACCGTCCGGTGCGGGTCTTCGTCATCGACGACCATCCGGTCGTACGCGGCGGGGTGGAGCTGCTGGCCGCAGAGGACCCTTTTATCACAGTCACCGGCGGTGCGAGCACCGCTCGTGAGGCGATCGATGCCCTGCGTCGCATCGAGAGCGACTTGGTCCTGGTGGACCTGCGGCTCCCGGACATGCCGGCGCCGGAGCTGGTGGGGCAGCTCCGGCGCACCCAGCCACAAACCCGGATCATGCTCTTCACCGGCTACGCCGATCACGGCGCGATCGACCTGCTGCTCGGGGCCGGCGCAGACGGGTGTCTTGTGAAGGACGTCACGGGAAGCGATTTCTCCACCGCCGTGCACCGCGTGATGAGGGGCGTGCGGGTCGTCGACCCGCGGCTGGCCGGTACGCGATGCTCGGCCGGCCCCGAACTGCTGAGCCGGGTGGGACTCACCCGGCGCGAGTACGAGGTGCTGCGATTCGCGGCGATGGGGCACAACAATCCCGAGATCGCCGAGCAGCTGGAGCTGGCCCGCAACACCGTCAAGGCTTATCTGAAGACCGCCATGCAGAAGCTCAACGCCCGGAACCGGGTGGAAGCGATCGCGAGGGCGCACGAGCTGCGCCTGCTCTGAGCTGGGCCGGCCCAGAGCGGAGCCGAACCCGAACAGACCACAGAGGACACCTGGCCCGTCGTGCGCCGGGTGGTCCCGGTCGGCCTCGGCCGGCCCGCACGTTCCGTCGCATCTTCACGAAGGAGTGGACATGTCAACGACCTCCCGGACCCGCAAGGCGGGTCTGGCCAGTGCTGTCGGGACCACGTTCGAGTGGTACGACTTCTTCATCTACGGCACCGCGGCCGGTCTCGTCTTCAACAAACTTTTCTTCCCGCAGTTCGATCCGCTGATCGGGACGCTCCTCTCCTTTGCTACATTCTCAGCCGCGTTCGTGGCTCGCCCGATCGGTGGCGTTCTGTTCGGGCATTTCGGAGACCGGGTCGGTCGCAAATCCGTGCTCGTCCTCACGTTCAGCATCATGGGTGTCACGACGTTCCTGATCGGATTGCTGCCGAGCTACGCCACGATCGGGGTGGCCGCGCCGATCATTCTGGTGACCTTGCGATTCATTCAGGGACTCTCCCTCGGCGGTGAGTACGGCGGCGCCGTGCTGATGGCGGTCGAGCACGCGCCGCCGAGACGTCGCGGCTACATCGGCAGCTGGGTCCAGATGGGCGTGCCCGCCGGCCTGATCCTGGGCAACGGCGTGTTCCTGCTCCTCGGCGGAATGGCTGAGGACGCGTTCATCGAATGGGGATGGCGGATACCGTTCTTGATCAGCGGCCTGTTCGTCATCTTCGGACTGGTCGTCCGTCTGAGGCTGGCGGAGAGCCCGGACTTCGCCGAGCGCAAGGAGCAGAGCGGGGTTGTCAAGCTGCCCATCGCCGTCATCGTGCGGCAGTACCCGAAGGAGGTGGTGCTCACCGCGGGTGCCTACCTCGCCATCGGCGTCACCTTCTACATCACGACGGTGTTCGGTCTCAGCTACGGGGCACAGCAGCTCGGGTTCAGCCGCAACGCCATGCTCGTCCTGGTACTGCTGTCCATGGTCCTCGCTCTCGCCGCCCTGCCCTACTTCGGACGGATGTCCGACCGATTCGGGCGCCGACCGGTGTTCCTCGGCGGCGTCATCGCCATGGGTGTCCTGGTCTTTCCGTGGTTCTGGTTGCTCAACGCGGGATCCTTCGTGCTCGCCCTCATCGGGTATCTCGCGATCACCTGTGGCTTCGCCGCTTCGTTCGGACCGCTCGCGGCTTTTTTCGCAGAGAGCTTCGAGACGAGAGTTCGCTACTCGGGAATCTCCTTCGGCTACACCCTGGGGACCCTTGCGAGCAGCGCTGTCGCACCGATCATCGCGGCGTGGCTGCTGGAATGGACCGGACACTATTCGGCCGTCGGTTGGTACATGATCGCGATGATCGTGCTGTCGGCGGCCTGCACCCTGCTGCTCCCGGAAACCTACGACCAGGACCGACTCGAGGAGACCCGGTGCGCCGCCGATCCGGAGCGAACCAACACCGAGGCGCGATAGCGTATTCTTGCCAGCGTGTTCTTGTCAGGATTGCTCGATGCGGGGACACGAACGACCCGGGATGCCTCGACCTCCCGTACGGCGCGCATCTGGACGTCCCCTGGCTGGTGGTGCTTTCTCATGAACGACGTTGTACAACACACATCTTTGGAGGCAGCCGGAGGAAGGAGGGAAGTGGTGCAGTGGGTGGGGCCGTCAGGGTAGGAGGTGTATGTCGAACGCGGTCATCAGCAGCTGGTCGTCGACCTTGCGGAAGATTCGTGATCGGGCTTCGTTCGCGATTGCGTAGCGAATGAGGGGCGAGTTCTCTGGTCGAGCAACGCCTGGCCGACGCGCTGCTGTGACGACGGGCCCACACTGATCTCCCGGCGTCCGGGGTGGTTCGCAGCAGTGGTCGCAACAAATGATTGAGCCGTCCTGGGTGCTGTAGAGACTCTTGACCTTGGAAACGAGGATGGAGCCATGCCGTCAGAACGAACTGCGGGCAAGCCCACGACGCGGCGGTACTCGCAGGAGGAGAAGGCCGCGGCGGTGCGGATGGTCCGCACGCTGCGCGCCGCGCTCGGACACGATCACGGCGTGGTGAAGCGGGTGGCCGATCAGCTCGGCCCCGGCGCTGAGTCGGTGCGGTTGTGGGTGCGCCAAGCCGACGGCCTCCTGCAGCACCTGGTCGATGCGGGATCCTTCAATGTTCCTCGATACGGAACCTCCGTTGGCTCGGGTCTGGTCGCCGACGCCCGGCAGGCCTGCGGGACGCCGTCCGACGACGGTCCCGAGGGTGGTCGGGACCACACCAGTTGGTAACCGACGGCACGACGAGAATCTCGAACTGTCGCCCGCCATGTGGCGGTCCGTCGCCGGCCGGGAAGGTCGACCACGGTCGATGGCAGGAAACGGGGCCTCCGGCCCGGCGAGAGGTCGATTCCGTGTGGCCTCCTTCAGGGCCTCCAACGCAGGCGCACGGAGGTCTGCGGTGCGCACGATGAACCGCACGACGCGCACGAATGGACTTGGCGGGGACGGTGCGTCCGGTGACACGAGTTCTCGTGATGCGTCGATCGTCTTGATCGGGCACGGAGAAGCTCTGCCGATCTTCTGTTGGCCGCAGAGTTCCGCTCATGGCCGCGCGGCCGAGAGCCCCGGTGGAACGCCTTCGGCGTGGCCTGTCGGCCCGGTGGCTCGGCACGGCCGGTCTCCCGGTCAAGGACGCTGCGCGACCGGACTTCGTCATGCGCTTCGCCGGAACCCCGAGCAACAGCTCGGCATCACCCTGGGTACCGTGCTGGTCTACGTGAGGATGCATCGCACCGGCACCGGTTGATCAGTGAGGTGCTGGCGGAAAGTGCGGGGGTCCGGGTGCGGCCGGCGGTCGACCGCGGGACGCCCGGCTCAGCGGCCGGTGGGGCGGTGCAGGTAGCGGCCCACCGGCTCCCCGCAGACCGTGCCGCCGTCGAAGATCCGACGGCCGCGCAGGAACGTCGTCTCGACCGTCGCGCCGATCTCCATCCCGCGGAAGGGCGTGTACTCCTGGGTGGACTCCGAGTCGGCCGGGTCCACCACGACCGAGCGGTCGGGGTCGACGAGCGCGATGTCGGCGTCGAACCCGGGGGCGATGTCGCCCTTGGTAGGCAGCCCGAGGCGCTGGGCCGGGTTGGTGGACACCAGCTCCGCGACCCGGGACATCGACAGTCCGCGCTTGCGTCCCTCCCCGACGAGGCCGGGCAGCAGGTACTCGGTGCCCCCGAAGCCGGACTTCGCGGCGAACACGTCGTCGCGGTCCTCGCCGAACTTCTTCTCCTCCTTGCAGCAGGCGTGGTCGGAGACGACCCAGCTGACGTCTCCGGCGAGCAGGTGCTCCCACAGCTTCTCGACATCGGCGCGGGGCCGCAGCGGCGGGTTGACCTTGCCGCCGACCCCGTCCGCGGTGGTGACGTCAGCGAGAAGGTGGCCGATGGTCACCTCCCGGCGGAAGTCCACGTGCGGGAAGGTCCGGGCCATCAGCATTGCCGCCTCCATCGCCTTGGCCGACGACAGGTGCAGCAGGTTGATCGTCGGCAGCCCGGTCTCGTGCGCCAGGTAGGAGGCGATCGTGACGGCGAGGCCCTCGGAGTGCGGGGGCCGCGAGGCGCTGTAGGCCTCCAGCCCGGACAGCTCGCCCTGCTCCTCGACCATTCGCGTGTAGGCGGTCATGATCTCGGCGGTCTCGCAGTGCAGGGACAGCGAGATCTGGTCGGCGATCTCCGGGTTCGCCTCGCGGGCGGCCTGGATCCCGCGCATCACGAACTCGAAGTGCGCGATGTCGTAGCGCTCCCCCTCGGGGATCATCAGGAAGTCGCTCTGGTCGGTGGAGCGGCCGTGCAGCCCGTGGCTCCCGTAGAACATGAAGATCTTGAAAGAGGTCACGCCGTGCTCCCGGACCAGCGCCGGGATCTCGTCGATGTGGCTGGACTGCATCGGCGCGAGGTGGAAGGCGTAGTCCACGTAGGACCGGCCCTCGGCGGCGGCGAGCACCTCCGGGAAGACCTCGGAGTAGGGACCGCCGCGGTTGAGGTAGTACTGCCCGGTCCGCATGTAGGTCAGCGACGTGGTCACGCCGCCCTGCGCGCACGCCCGGCTCTCGGTGGCGGTGTCGTCGGACAGCGGGTTGTAGATGCCCCAGTGCTGGTGGGCGTCGACGACGCCGGGGAACGCGAGCAGGCCGCGCCCCTCGTGCACCTCGGTCCCTTCCGGCACGGTCAGACCCGGACCGACCTCGGACACGACGCCGTCGGTGACGGCGATGTCGGCGGCGACCGGCTCGCCGCCGCCGGGACGGACGACGCGGACGTCGCGGATGATCAGGTCGGGCTGGGTCATCGGGCACCTTCCGGAGCGGTGGAGCGGACAGCGGGGACCGACCGGGCGAGGTGCCCGGCGGCGAGATAGGCAAGGCCCAGCGCGGGCAGCAGGCCGTTGCCGGCCAGGTAGCCGGCCGCGCCGTGGCCGGAGATGCCGGCGGCGGCGCCCCCGGCGGCGTAGAGGCCGGGGACCGGGTCCCCGGCGGTGTCCAGGACGCGCGCGTGCTCGTCGACGAGCAGGCCGCCCTGGGTGTGGAACAACGCGGGGACGATCTCCACCGCGCACAGTGGTGGGACCAGCGGGGTCGCGCTCGTGCGGCCGAACGGGTCGTCCCGTTCGCCGGACACGACCCGGGCCAGGTCCTCGACCTCGGCCGCCAGCGTGTCGGCCGGGACGCCGATGACGGCGGCCAGCCCGGCGACCGAGTCCGCGGTGCGCACCGCACCGGCGGCCAGGACATCCTGGTAGTCGCCGAACGCGCGGCACAGCCCGTCGATGCGTTCGTCGAACACCATCCAGCCGCGGCCGCCGGGGCGCGCGGCGAGCGCGGCGGCGTATTCCGAGTAGCCGGTGGTCTCGTCGCCGAAGCGACGGCCCCCGGTGTCGACGACGGCCGCGCCGTGCATCACCGCGGTCCAGGTCACCAGCGTCTGCGCCGCGGCCGAGAGCGCGGCGTGGCCCTGGTAGGCGTCGAGGTAGCCGGTCGCGGCACCGAGCTCGGCACCGATCCGCAGCGCGTCGCCGCGGGAGTGCTCGCCGCCGTGGTAGGTCGCCCCGGCGATCTCGGGTAGGTGGGTCCGGACCAGTCCGGCGTCGGCGCCGTAGCCGTTGGTGGCCAGGAGCACGGCCCGGGCCACGATCTCCTCGCACGTGCCGTCCGGGTCCTCGACGACCGCGCGCACCCCGCGCCCGACCTCCGGCCGGACCGCGACCAGCCGGGCCGGCACGAGCAGGTCGATCCGGTCGCTGCGTTCGACGGCGTCGGTCAGGTGCCGCAGGAGGGTCGACCCGTGCCGGCCGGGCAGGCTGTGCACCCGCGGGACCGAGTGGCCGGGGTAGGCGAAGTCGGTCGGCAGCTCGATCGGGACCCCGACGTGGTCGGCCAGCCACTCGACGAGCTCGGCGCCGACCTCGGCCAGCGCCGTCGCGATCCGGAGGTCGGCGGTCCCGCCGGTCTTGCGGACGATGTCGTCGAGGAAGCGTTCCGGGGAGTCGTCGATGCCGGCGGCGGCCTGGAAGCGGGACCCGGGCCCGGGAACCATCGCGGTGGACATCGAGGTGTTGTTGCCGCGCCGGAAGTGCGGGTCGGGGTCGACCACCAGCACGTCGAGACCGAGCTCGGCGGCCCGCACCGCGGCGGCCAGTCCTCCACCGGCGCCGGCCACGACCAGGTCCACGTCGGGCGTCATCGTCCCTCCCACCTCGATTCGGCAGTTGTTCCGTTAGGCGGAACATCACGGTTGAACCGTCGACTGCTCGATAACAGCAGTCTTGCTGCACTGATGCAAGTCAGGTGATGCGAATTCTTGACACACAAGCTCGACACACCACATTCTCGTTCCGGTAAGCGGTACGGGACAGAGGGAGGCGTCGTGACGGAGACGACCGGGGGCACCGGGGCGACGGAACGGGTGGCCGACGTGCTGCTGCTGTTCACCGACGGCCCGCCCACGCTCGGCGTCAGCCGGGTCTCCCGCGACCTCGGGCTGTCCAAGGCGGTGGTGCACCGGATCCTGCAGTCGCTCACCGCACGCGGCCTGATCGCCTACGACCCGGCCAGCCGGGAGTACCGGCTCGGCCCGGCGGCCGCCGCGCTGGGCAGTCGCGCGCTGCGCGACTCCGACCTGCGCACCGCGGCGCTGCCGTTCCTGGCCGAGCTGCGCGACCGGCTGCACGAGACCGTCACGATCAGCGCGAAGGTGCACGGCGGTCGGGTGTACCTCGACCAGGTCGTCGGCACCCACGAGATCACCATGTCGGTGGAGCTCGGGCGCCGGTTCCCGCTGCACGCCGGGTCGTCGGGCAAGTGCATGCTGGCGCACTGCGCCCCGGACGAGGTCGACCGGCTGCTCGACGGCGAGCTGGTCGCGCTCACCCCCTCCACCCCCACCGACCCCGCCGCGTTGCGCGCCGAGCTGGTCCGGATCCGCGAGCGCGGGTACGCCGCGTCGGCCGGTGAGCGGCAGGGCGACGCCGGCTCGGTCGCGGTGCCGGTGTTCGGCCCCGGCGGCCTGGTCGGCGCCGTGTCGGTGTGCGGTCCCCGGTTCCGGGTCACCGACGACTTCGTCGCCGTCACCGCTCCCCGACTGATCGAGACGGCCGACCGGATCACCGCTCGGCTGGGCGGCACCGCGCCCCCGCGCACCGTGCCCACCTCCACCGAAAGGACGTCATGACGTTCGACCACCCGGCGGCGCTGGAGGGCCTGAAGGTCCTCGACGCCTCCACGCTGTTCGCCGGTCCCCTGGCCGCCACCCTGCTGGGCGACCACGGCGCCGACGTCATCAAGATCGAGCACCCGCGCGGCGACCCGGCGCGGACCCACGGCGCGCAGAAGGACGGCGTCGGGCTCTGGTGGAAGATGCTGGCCCGCAACAAGCGGGCGATCACCCTGGTGCTGTCCACCCCGCGCGGGCGCGAGCTCTTCCTCGATCTCGCCGCGGACGCCGACGTCGTCATCGAGAACTTCCGCCCGGGCACCCTGGAGCGCTGGGGGGTGGGCCCCGACGAGCTCCGGGCCCGCAATCCGCGGTTGGTGCTGGCCCGGGTGACCGGGTTCGGCCAGATCGGCCCGTACGCGTCCCGGCCCGGGTTCGGCACGCTGGCCGAGGCGATGAGCGGGTTCGCTGCGATGACCGGCGAGCCGGACGGACCGCCCACGCTGCCGCCGTTCGGGCTGGCCGACGGCGTCGCCGCGATCACCACGGCGTTCGGCATCATGACCGCGTTGCGGGCCCGCGAGTCCACCGGCCGCGGCCAGGTTCTCGACACCGCGATCATCGAGCCGCTGCTGCACCTGCTCGGGCCGGGCCTGATCGCCTACGACCAGCTCGGCGTGCTGCAGCCGCGCACCGGCAACCGTTCGACCAACAACGCGCCGCGCAACACCTATCGCTGCTCCGACGGCCGGTGGGTCGCGGTGTCCACCAGCGCTCAATCCATCGCCGAGCGGGTGATGCGCCTCGTCGGCACCCCGGAGCTGATCGACGAGCCGTGGTTCGCCAGCGGCGCGGGCCGCGCCGAGCACGTCGAGGAGCTCGACGCCGCCGTCGGGACCTGGATCGCCGCCCGCGACCGGGACACCGTCGTCGAGGCGTTCGAGAAGGCCGAGGCCGCGGTCGCCCCGATCTACACCGCCGCCGACGTGCTGGCCGACCCGCACTTCACCGCGCTCGGCAGCATCGTCACGATCGACGACGACGAGCTGGGCCCGGTCCGGTTCCAGAACGTCCCGTTCCGGCTCTCTGAGACCCCCGGTGCGGTCCGGACCACCGGCCCGCGCCTGGGTGCGCACACCGCCGAGGTCCTGGGCGGGCTCGGGGTCGGCGCCGACGAGCTGGAGCAGCTGCGGGCGCAGGGGGTCGTGTGACCGGCCTCGGCCGCGCCCGCAGCTGGCTCTACGTCCCCGGGCACCGCGCCGACCTGGTGCGCAAGGCGCTCGACGGCCCGGCCGACGCCGTCGTCGTGGACCTGGAGGACGCCGTGCCGCCCGTGGACAAGGACCGGGCCCGCGAGACTGCCGTGGCGACCTGCGCCGCCCGTCCCGGCGAGGTGTGGGTCCGGGTGAACGCGGCCGGGACCCCCTGGGCCGAGGCCGACACGGCCGCACTGGCCGGCGGCACCGTGGCCGGGCTGCGGGTCCCGAAGGCCGAGGACCCCGCGGCCGTGGCCGCACTCGCCGAGCGGACCGGCGCCCCCCTCCACCTGCTGGTCGAGAGCGCCCGGGGGCTGCGCCGGGTGTTCGCCCTGGCGGAGTGCCACCGGCTGGTCGCCGGCGTCTCCACCGGCGAGACCGACCTCGCCGCCGACCTGCGGATCCGCGACCGTCGCGAGCTCGGCTGGGCCCGCGCCCGGATCGTCACCGCGAACCGGGCCGCCGGGCTCCCCAGCCCGGTCGCCAGCGTCTGGACCGACCTCGCCGACCGCGCCGGGCTCACCGCCGACAGCGCCGCCCTGCGCGACGCCGGATTCTTCGGCCGCTCGGTGATCCACCCGGACCAGATCGAGCCGGTGCACCGCGCCTTCACCCCCGACCGCGCCGAGGTCGAACGGGCCCGCGCCCTGCTCGACTCGGTCGGCACCGCGGGCACCGCCGCCTGGGTGGACGACCGCGGGCGCTTCGTCGACCCCGCCGTCGTCGCCGGGGCGCGCTGGGTCCTCGACCTCGCCGACTCCCTGACCGACCACCACGAACCGGCCGGCGCCACGGCCGGAAAGGAGACCTCGTGAGCATTTCCACCACCGCGGGCCCCGGCCTGCTCGACGCCGTCCGCGCCGGGACCCGGGTGATCGAGCTCGGCCACCCGCTCTACACCGGGATGGCGGGCTCGCCGAACCACCCGGGCTTCCGGATGACCCTGGAGCGCCGGCACGGCGACGTCGTCCGCCCGGACGGCGGCTCGGCGTCGAACGAGGTGATCGTGACCGGTGGGCACACCGGCACCCACGTCGACGCGCTCGCCCACGTCAGCCACGACGGCCTGCTGCACGGCGGGGTCGACGCCGCCGAGGCCCAGCGCGGCGGCAAGCACACCGCGCACGGCGCGGAGACGATCCCGCCGATGGTCACCCGCGGTGTGTTCCTCGACGTCGCCGCGGTGCACGGGGTCGACGTGCTCGACGGCGGCTACGGCGTGACCGTCGAGGACCTGCAGCGCGCCGCAGAGCGTGCCGGGGCCGAGCCCGGCCCCGGGGACGTGGCCGTGGTGCGGACCGGCTGGGGACGGCTCTTCGCCGACGCCCCCGCCTACGTCGGGAAGGAGACCGGCGTGCCCGGCATGACCGTCGAGGGTGCGCACTGGCTGGCCGAGCGCGGGATCGTGGCGACCGGATCGGACACCACCGCCTACGAACAGATCCCGGCCGGCGTGGGGCACCGGGTGCTCCCCGTACACCGGGTACTGCTGGTCGAGCAGGGCATCCACATCGTCGAGCACCTGGCCCTCGAGGACGCGGCGGCGGCCGGGCTCGGCGAGTTCCTCGCCGTGTTCGCCCCGCTGCGCATCGTCGGCGGCACCGGCGCCCCGGTCCGCCCGCTGGCGGTGGTGCCGGCATGAGCACCACCACCCCCGCGCAGCGGATCGGCGAGGTCGGCGCCCGGCTGGCCGCGGACGGCGTCGACGACGTGCTCGCCGACGACCTCGTCCGGCGGATCGTCGACGTCATCGGCAACTCGCTGGCCGCCACCCGCGAGGAGCCTGCCCGGATCGCCGGAGCGGTGACCGCCGAGTGGGGCGGCGCGCCCGCCGCGACCGCGATCGGGCAGGCCCAGCGGCTCCCGGCCCCGTCCGCGGCCCTGGTCAACGGCACGCTGGCGCACAGCCTCGACTTCGACGACACCCACCTGCCCTCCGTGCTGCACCCGTCGGCCGCGGTCGTCCCGGCCGCGCTGGCCACCGCCGAGCGGGTCGGGGCGAGCGGGCGCGCGTTGCTGGCCGCGGCCGCGATGGGCATCGAGGTGACCTGCCGGCTGGGCATGGCGGGCTACGACGAGGACCTGGGTAACTCGGTGTTCTTCGAGCACGGCCAGCACGCGACGGCGATCTGCGGCGCGATCGGCGCGGCGGTCGCCTCGGGGATGCTCTCCGGCCTGGACGCCGACCGGCTCACCTCGGTGGTCGGCATCGCCGCCAGCATGGGCGCCGGGGTGATCGAGGCCAACCGCACCGGCGGCACGATCAAGCGGGTGCACTGCGGCTGGGCCGCGCACGCCGGCGTGGTCGCCGCCGACCTGGCCCGGCACGGCCTGACCGGGCCGCCGACCGTGATCGAGGGCCGGTTCGGGTTCCTCCGCGCGTTCTGCGGCGAGCGGGTGCACCCGGAGCGGGTCACCGAAGGGCTCGGCGAGCGGTGGGAGACCCCCGGGGTGTTCTTCAAGCCCTACCCCTGCAACCACTTCACCCACGCCGGGGTGGACGCGGCGCTGGCGTTGCGGGCGCGCGGCGTGCGTGCCACCGACGTGCGGGAGCTGATCCTGGGCGTGCCCGCGCCGGTGCTGCGGACGATCGCCGAGCCGGCCGAGGAGAAGGCCCGCCCCCGCTCCGGCTACCACGCGGCGTTCTCCGGGCCCTACACCGTGGCCGCGGCGCTGGTCGGCGGCGGCGGACTGGGCGTGTTCCACGAGGACTTCACCGACGCCGCCGCGGCGGACCCGGCACGGCTGGAGCTGGCCGGGCGGGTGCGGGTCGTGGCCGACGACGAGGCGACGGCCGGGTTCCCGCGCCAGTTCCCGGCGGTGCTGACCGCCGAGCTGGCCGACGGGAGCACCGTGACCGAGCGGGTGCGGACCAACCGGGGCGGGCCCCAGCGGCCGCTGTCGGCCGACGAGCTCGCCGCCAAGTTCACCGGCAACGCCGAGCGCGCCGTGCCGTCCGACGACGCGACCACGATCGTCGCGACGCTGTGGGACCTGCGCGACGACCGCCCGGTCGCCGACGTGATGAGCGGGTTGCAGGAAGCCACCATTCGTTCCGCTCAGAGAAACAATTGAGCATTCGCTTCCACGCTGTCATCGGAATTAACTCCCGGCTCATTGACTCACAGCGTGGCATCAATCGAGAATTGCCGGACAACGGAGTCTGAATTGTTCCGCGGAGCGGAACACGGGATTCGCAGGGACGCGAATCGGATGCGAAGGACGCAATCATGGGTACACGGTTCCGCTTCGTGACGTTGGGGCTGGTCGTCGGCCTCATCGTCATCAACTACATCGACCGGAGCGCGGTCTCCTACGCGGTCGAACCGCTCGAGCAGGAATTCGGGATCACCACCGCGCAGTACGGGATCATCAGCTCGGTCTTCTCGCTCGGGTACATGGTCGCGGCATTCCTGTCCGGGCCGCTGGTGGACCGGTTCGGCACCCAGCGGGTACTGCTGGTTGCCGTCGCACTGTTCTCCGTGACCACGGCGCTGATCCCGGTCGCCGGGTCCTTCGCCGGGCTGCTGATCATCCGGCTGCTGCTGGGCATCGGCGAGGCACCGGCGTTCCCGGCCGCGACCCGCACGGTGAGCCGGTGGCTGCCGATCCGCGAGCGCGGAGTGGCGCTGGCGCTGTGCGGCGGGGTCGCGGTCTCCGGCAGCCTGCTGATCTCCGGACCGCTGCTGACCTGGCTCACCGACCTCGTCGGCTGGCGCGGCATGTTCTGGACGCTCGCGATCTTGGGTGTGGTCTGGGCGGTGTTCGCGCTGGCGTTCCTGCGCGACCTGCCCGAGGAGTCGTCGCGGGTCGACGCCGCCGAGCGGGAGCTGATCACCGCCGGCCAGGAGGCCGAGGCCGGGCCGGGCCGCTCCCGCGTGCGGTGGCGCCCGCTGCTGACCAACCGCAACCTCTGGGTCGTCTCCGGCGGCTACTTCGCGTGGGGCTTCATGTTCTGGGGCTTCATGTACTGGCTGCCCTCGTTCCTGTCCGACGCCTACGGGCTCAGCATCAAGCAGGCCGGCTCGTTCTCGATCGCTCCGTGGGCGTGCGGCATCGTCGGCGCGCTGGCCGGCGGCGTCATCGTCGACCGGGTCTACCGCCGCAGTCCGCGCATCCGCAGCCGGTTCTCGGTGATGGGCGTGGCCCTGCTGCTCGCGGGCTGCTCGCTGGTGCCGCTGGCGATCTCGCCGACGCTCACCGTCGCGCTGGTCTCGATCTCGCTGGGGGTCGGGTTCGGCTTCATCACCGGCGGGATCTGGTGGGTCGCGGCCATCGACGCCGCTCCGGACCAGCCGGGCAGCGCGGCCGGGTTCGCCGACGCCGCGTTCGCCTCGTCCGGCATCGTGGCTCCCTCGGTGATGGGCTTCATCGTCTCCAGCACAGGCAGCTTCACCAGCGGGTTCGTCGTGATGGCCTGCCTGGCGGTCACCGGGGCCCTGCTGATGCTGCTGGTCCCGCGGGAGCCCGTGACCGCGGCGGTCGCCGCCGCGGAGACCGCGGGCAACCCGGCGTGACCGGTCGCGGTCCGGAGCGGACCGCCGCCCGGTCGGCCGTGCGGGCCGCGACCGGCCGGCTGGGCGCACGGGTGGCCGGGCTGCGCTGGGCCGACGTGCCGTCGGAGGTCCGCGA
>NZ_JAMXSG010000109.1:0-17457 GCF_024124365.1 Pseudonocardia sp. McavD-2-B | reverse complement strand
CGGTGGACCCGGTGCCCCCGCGGACGGCACCCGGCGCCTCGGGCCCGGAGAGGCCCCGACCCACCACCTCGGCGCCCCGCCGACCGCCGCCCACGGCGCGCCGCGCCCGTCGCGCCCGGACGCGACCCGGATGATGCCCGCCCCCATCACCGAGCCCGAGCTGCTCGGCGGCCGGTACCGGCTGGAGGGGCTGCTCGGCCAGGGCGGGATGTCCGACGTGCACCGGGCCACCGACACCCGGCTCAACCGGCCGGTCGCGGTGAAGATCTTCGGTGCCGCCGACGACCCGAGTGCCGACCAGCGCTTCGAGCAGGAGGCGCAGGTCATGGCGAACCTGCGCCACCCCGGGCTGGTCGCGGTGCACGACTTCGCCGTCGAGGCCGACCGCGCCTACCTGGTCATGGAGCTCGTCGACGGGCCCACGCTCAAGGACGTCATCGCCCGCGAGGACCTGCCGCCCGAGGACATCCGCCGGATCGGCACCGAGGTCGCCCAGACCCTGGCCTACGTCCACTCGCAGGGCGTCACGCACCGCGACATCAAGCCGTCGAACATCCTCGTCGACTCCGACGGCCGGGCCCGGCTCGCCGACTTCGGCATCGCCGCCCTGCTCGGCGCCGACGGCCACACCGCGGCCGGCGAGATCATCGGGACGCCGGCGTACCTGTCGCCCGAGCAGGTCCAGGGCCGACCGGTCGGGCCGCCGACCGACGTGTACGCGCTCGGCCTCGTGCTGCTGGAGGCCTGGACCGGGCGGCAGGAGTACCAGGGCCAGGGGCTGCAGGGCGCCGCCGAGCGCGTGAACCGCGCCCCGGTGGTGCCCGCGGACGTACCCGAACCGGTGCGGACGGCGATCGACCGGTCCACCGCGACCGACCCGCAGCGACGCCCGGACGCCCGCCGCGTCGCCGAGATCCTCTCCGAGCCGGCCGCCGTCGCTCCGCCGGTCGTCGCGCCGGAGCCGGAGCCCGAACCGCGTGACCTCGGCTCGTCGGGGATCGGCAAGTGGATCGCGATCGGCGCGCTCGTCGTCGCGCTGCTGGTGCTGCTCCTCGGGTTCCTGCTGTTCGGCAACGGCGACTCCGACACCCAGGCCCCGCCGACCACCGAGACCAGCGCACCGCCCACCACCGAGACGACGACCGAGGCCCCGACAAGCGAGAACGACGGCGGCATCCAGCTGCCGAGCAACATCCCGGGTCTGCCGTCGGGTCTGCCCTCTCTCCCGTCGAACCTGCCGTCGCTGCCGAGCGAGCTGCCGTCGCTGCCGTCGAACCTGCCCGATCCCGGCCAGATCGGTCAGAACGCGCAGGGTTTCTGGGAGTCGATCCAGCGCTGGTGGTCCGGGATCACCGGGAACTGACGTGACCCGTCCGACCCGGTGCGGCGCGCGCCGGGCCGGGCGGGGACCATCGGAGGTGACACGGGCGCGGTACGTGCCCGGTGACCACCTGCGGAGGGGTTCTCGGTGAGCGCGAGCACGGAGCAGGCGACGACCGATGCGGCCGGTGGTGCGCAGCCCGCACCGGCGGTGCCGGCGCGGCGCGACCGCCGTGCCCTCCTGACCGCGCTCACGGTCGCCCTGGTGCTGCTGTGCGCCGGCGTCGCGGTCGCCGTCACGATCGGCGACGACGGCTTCTGGCGGCAGAGCGGGCTGCCGGTGCCCGAGCCGGGCCTGAAGGCCGCGACGGTCGTCGCGAAGGTCCTGGCCGTCGCCGCGACCGCGCTCGCCGCCGGGTCGCTGCTGGTCGGCGGCCTGGTCGCGGCGCCACAGGGGTCCGGGACGGTCGACGTCCACGGCTACCGCGCGCTGCGCCGGGGCACCCTGGCCGCCACCGTCGCCGGGGTGTCGGCGATCGCCGCGGGCTGGCTGTCGGTGGCCGACATGACCGGCAACTCCCCCGGCGTCCTGGCGTCGGTGGGCCCGTTCGGGTGGCTCGGCGCCGCCGCGACGATCGAGGAGCCGCTGGGCTGGGCGCTCGCCGGCGCGCTGCTGCTGCTCGTCGCGCTCGGGTCGGCGTTCTCGCTGAGCTGGAAGGCCGTCGCCGCGCTCGGGCTGGTCGCCGCGTGCGCGATGGCGGTGCCCGCAGCGGTCCACCCGGCCGCGACCGGAGCCGGGCACGACTGGAGCGGCGATGCGAACGTGCTGCGCGCCGTCGCCGGGACCGCCTGGCTCGGGCTGGTCGCCGCTCTGGTCGCGTTCCGCGTGCACGGCGGCGTCGTCGAGGGACGTACCGCGGGCCGGGTCCGCGGGCTGCTCGCCGTCGGCGGGGTCGTGTACCTGGCGGGTGAGATCATCTTCCAGCTGGTGGTGACCGACGCCGGTCCGCTCGGCGGGTCGGCCTACGTGCGGGTCGCCGTGGTCGTCGCGGTGCTGCTCGCGGCCCTGGTCCCGCTGACCGCGCTGCTGGTCCGCGGACTCGTCACCGCCCCGGGCGGACCGGCGCCGGGCCGGCTGCTGCCGGTGGTCGCGGTGCTGGGGGCGGTGGTGGCGACACTGGGCGTCGCGAGCATCCGGCTGGTGCCGCCGCGGTTCGTCGTCGCCGACGACTCGGCGCTGCAGACCCTGATCGGCTGGGACATCGACCGGCCGTTCTCCGCGCTCGCGGTACTGACCGACTGGCGCTGGAACCTGCTGTTCGGCACCGGTGCGCTGGTGCTGGCCGGGCTGTACCTGGTGGCCGTGCGCCGGCTCGCGTCCCGCGGGGTGGTGTGGCCGGTCGGGCGCACCGTCGCCTGGCTGCTGGGCTGCGCGACGCTGCTGCTGGCGACGTCGTCGGGGCTGGGCTTCTACTCCCCGTCCATGTTCAGCGTCCACATGATCAGCCACATGACCCTGAACATGCTCGCGCCGATCCTGCTGAGCCTCGGCGGCGCGGTCACGCTCGCGCTGCGGGTGCTGCGCCCGGCGGGCCGCGGCAACCCACCCGGCCCGCGCGAGTGGCTGCTCGCCGCGGTGCACTCGCGCGTCGCGAAGGTCATGACCCACCCGGCGTTCGCGGCGGTGCTGTTCGTCGGCTCGTTCTACGTCCTGTACTTCACCCCGCTGTTCGACGGGGCGCTGCGGTTCCACTGGACCCACCAGCTGATGAACCTGCACTTCGTGCTGGTCGGCTACCTGTTCTTCTGGCCGCTGATCGGCGTCGACGCCGCCCCGCACCGGCTGCCGCACCTGGGGCGGCTCGCGGTCATGCTCGCGACGATGCCGTTCCACGCGTTCTTCGGCGTCGCGGTGATGAGCTCCTCGACGGTGCTCGGGGAGAACTTCTACCGCCAGGTCGGGCTGCCGTGGCTGGACCTGCTAGACGACCAGCGCACCGGCGGCGGCATCGCCTGGGCGACGGGCGAGATCCCGATGCTGCTGGTGATGGTCACGCTGGTGGTGCAGTGGTCGCGCGACGACTCCCGGGAGGCGGCCCGCAAGGACCGGCAGGCCGAGCGGGACGACGACGCCGAGCTGAAGGCCTACAACGCGATGCTGGAGCAGATGCGCCGGGGCGGCTGAGCGCCGGTCGCGCTCACGCCGTCGCGGCGGTCGCCCTCAGCCGGGTCAGGCCCTTCTCGAGGTCCCCGCCGAGCAGCCGGTCCATCGGCACGATCCGGCCGACCAGCGCGGCCACCCCGGACTGCTCACCCGTCATCCGCCAGACGACCTCGGTCCCGGCACCGGCCGGGGCCAGCAGGAACGCGGAGGTACTGGTGGAACGGAACGGCTTCTCGAAGCTCACGAGGATCTCGATCCGCTCCGGGGTGTCGGTGACGACCTCCATCGTGCCGCGGCCGGCCTTCCGGTTCCCCGACCAGGAGTAGCGGGCGCCGGTGCCGCGCTCGGCACCGTCGTAGCGGCGTTCCAGGGCCGGGTCGAGGTCCTCCCACGGCGACCAGGACCGCCAGGCGTGGAGGTCGGCGACCAGGTCGTGGATCCGGTCCGCGGGGGCGTCGACGACCGTCCGGCGCTCGACGACGTAGCTGCTCACAGCCGCAACGTAGTCCTGGACCGGACACAAGGGGAGCCCCGCCGGCGTCCCGGTGGGGCTCCCTCGTGCCCGGCACGGTCGCACGTGACCACCTCGGGCCGGGCACGGTGCGAGAGCGGTTCGGGGTCAGCCCATGGTGTCGCAGTCGACGTTCGCCGAGCTGTACTCGCTGTCGTCGAGGGAGGTCGAGGTCTTCGTGTCAACGACCTGCCCGGTCGCCACCTCGGTGATGATGCAGGTGATGGAACCCGGACCGAAGCTGCTGGCGTTGACGTGGGCGAACCCGTACTCGCCGCTCACCTCGACGGTCTTGCTCCATGGCAGCGTCTGGTAGTCCGACGACGAGCTGGTGGCGCTGTCCGTCCCGTAGCCGACCATCATCTTCTTCGCGTCACCGGTGATCTCGAGCCGATAGCTCGCGGGCCCCACCGTGTACGGGGTCGACACGTCGGTCGGTGTGGCCCCCGTCCCGGAGGCCGTGACCGGCGCCGGCGGCGCCGAGAGTGCACTCAGGTCCTCGGACAGCTGGTTCAGACCGGTGAACACGATCACCATGCCCCAGACCCCCAGGGCGATCGCGATCGCCGAGAGCGCGGTACCGGCGACCGAGGTCTTCAGATTGGTCGCGCTCCGGCGACATGCACGACCGAAACCGACGAGGCCGAGGATCACCCCGACTGCGCCGAGAGCGAACGCGATGAAGCCCGTGAACGGGACCAGGCCGAACAGCAGGCCGACGATGCCGAGGCAGAGCGCAGCGATGCCCAGACCGTTCCGGGGCGCGGGGACGGGCACCGCGCCCCAGAGGTTCGGCTGCGGGCCGGTGCCGGCCGGAGGGGTCCACTGCGGGGGGACGGCAGCCGGCGGAGCGCCGTACCACTGCTGCCGCGGCACGGGGCCGGACTGGTGCCACTGCGGGCCGGCGGGGTGGCCGGGCTGCACGGACGGGGACGTGGGTGCGCCCTGCTGCGGGCGGTGCGAGGTGGTCACGACCACCGTGTCGCTGGGCCGAACGGACTTATTTCGACTCGCCCGTTCGGATACTCAATTCTGGCGAAAGGGTCGGTACCGTGCGCTCCGGCTCGAAGATCGCCTGCGTCGACCACGATCCGGATCCGGACGCTCGGTCTGCTCCGCCGGACGATCCGATGGGCCGACGACCGTTCCGGAGCGAAACCTGGGGGCATGACCGACACCCTCGTACCGACGGCCCGCCTCGGACGCACCGCCTGGGGCGCGGTCGCCGTGATGGCGATGACGAGCTTCGTGCTCGTCCTCGCCGAGTTCCTCCCGCCCGGCCTGCTGACCCCGATGGCCGCCGCGCTCGGGATCACCGAGGGCCAGGCCGGGCAGGCCGTGTCGGCGACGGCGTTCGTCGGGCTCCTCGTCGCCCCGACGATCGGGGTGCTGCTGCCCCGGCTCGACCGCCGGGCCCTGCTGACCGCGCTCGCCGCGGCCGCCGCGGCCTCCAACCTGGCGGTCGCGGTGGCGCCGAACTTCGTCGTGTTGCTCCTGGCGCGGCTGCTCCTCGGGGCCGCGATCGGCGGGTTCTGGGCGATGTCGCTGGCCGTCGCGGCCCGGCTGAGCACGCCTGGGAGGCTCGGCCGCGCGGTGATGCTCGTGAACACCGGGACGACCGTCGCGACGGTCGCGGGTGTGCCGCTGGCCGTCCTGCTCGGGTCGGTGGCCGGGTGGCGGGCCGTGTTCGTCGGCGTCGCCGTGCTGTCCGCGGTCACCGCGGTCGCGATCCGGTCGGCGCTCCCGGCCGTGGCCCCGGACGCCTCGGACGGTCTCCGTCCGCTGCTCGACACCCTGCGGGCGCCCGGCATCGGGCGCGGGCTCACCGGCCACGTGCTCACCGTCCTGGGGCACTTCGCCGCGTTCACCTACATCCGCCCGGCACTCGGCACCGTTCCGGGTCTCGACGCCGGCGGGGTGGCCGTGCTGCTGGCGGTGTTCGGCGCGGGCGGCGTGGTGGGGAACGTCCTCGTCGGGCTGGTCGTCGACCGCCACCTGCGGGTCGTGCGCTTCGCGGTCCCGGCGACGCTCGCGGCCGGCGTCGCCGCGGTCGCCGCGTTCCCGGCGGCGCTGCCGGTGGTCGTCGTCGGCGTGGCCGTCTGGGGGCTGTCGTTCGGGGCGTGGCTGACGGTGGTCACGACCTGGATCGCCCGGGTCGCGCCGACCCGCATGGAGGCCGGGGGCGGCCTGCTCGTCGCCGGGTTCCAGCTCGCCATCACGATCGGGGCCGCCGCCGGCGGGCTCCTCGTGGACGGCCTCGGGGTGCGCGCGACCCTCGCCGGTGCGGCCGTCGCGGCCGCGGTCGGCGGCCTGATCTTCGGCTCCGCCCCGCAGGACCCGCCCTACGGCGCGGGCGAGGACCGGACCGACGAGCGCCACCGGGACGGCGACATCCCGGACTCCCGGCGGAACGCCCGGGCGAACCCGAGCTCGGAGCGGTAGCCCACCCGGTGGGCGACCTCGGCGACCGTGGCGCTGCCGTCGGCCAGCAGCGCCCCGCCGGCGTCGACCCGGGTGACGGCCAGGTAGTCCGCCGGGGTCCGGCCGACGACCTCGGCGAAGCGGGCCGCGAAGACCGCCCGCGACATGGTCGCCTCCCGGGCCATCTCGGCGACCGTCCAGGGGCGGGCCGGGTCGGTGTGGATGGCGTGCAGGGCGCGGGCGATCCGGGGGTCGAGCGCCGAGGCGAGCCACCGGTCGGTACCGGCCGGCTGCTGCTCGACCCACATCCGCACCGCGGTCACGGCGATCGTGGTGGCGATCCGGCTGCAGATCACGGTGTCGCCGCTGCGGACCCGCCCGCCGACGGTGCTCCACCCGCACTCCATCCCGCGGACGAGCGTCGCCATGCCGGGCTCGGCGGGCCCGAACGCGCGGGCGACGAGTGCGGGCGGGAGCATGCCCTCGTCGCGGGGGCGGGCCGGGGCACCGGCGAACACGACGGCGGTGAGGTCCGCCCCGTCCTCGCCGCGGAACGTCAGGTCCCCCGGCCGCGGGACCAGGACGAGGTCCCCCGCCGCGACGGCCGTCCAGCAGCCGGTCGTCGTGCGGACCGAGGCGCGGCCGTCGTGCAGGAAGACGAACCCGGCGGCGTCGCGGAGCAGCGTGGCCGTCGCGCCGTCGGTCACCCGGGACCGGCGGGACCGTTGCAGCTCCCACTCCATGCCGGCCAGCATCCGGTCGAGACGGGTGTCGATCGCATCGGGCAGGGGTGCGGTCACCCCCGGATCAGCCGCGGGACGGGTCGCCGTATTCCGGCGACCACGCCCGTCCACACCCTCCGGCGGTCGTCCACACCCGTTGCGACGGGTGTGGGGACCGGTCAGGGGGTGTGGACCGTGGGCTCCACGTAGTCGGTCGACTCCTCGCCGACCGGGGTGCGCGTCCCGCCGAGGGTGCCGTCGGCCCAGCTCGCCGCCTTCCGCAGCCGCAGGCTGTTGGTGACCACCAGGAACGACGACAGCGCCATCGCGGCCCCGGCGAGCAGGGGGTTCAGCAGGCCCGCCATCGCGATGGGGATCGCCGCGGTGTTGTAGCCGAACGCCCACCACAGGTTCCCGCGGATGGTGCCCATCGTGGCGCGGGCCAGCTCGACGGTCGCCGGGAGCACGCGCAGGTCGTCGCGCACGAGCACGACGTCGGCGGCCTCCAGGGCGACGTCGGTGCCCGAGCCGACGGCGATGCCCAGGTCGGCCGCGGCGAGCGCGGCGGCGTCGTTCACGCCGTCGCCGACCATGGCGACGGTGCGGCCCTGCGCCTGCAGCGCACGGACCTGGTCGACCTTGCCGTCGGGCAGCGCCCCGGCGACGACCTCGGTGATCCCGCAGGCCCGGGCGACGGCGTGCGCCGCGGCGGGCCGGTCACCGGTCAGCAGCACCGGGCGGAGCCCCATCGCGACGAGCTCGGCCACCGCGACCGGTGCGGACTCCTTCACCGGGTCGGCCAGCGCGACCAGCCCGGCGAGGGCGTCGTCGACGTGCACGGCGACGACGGTGTGCCCGGCCGCCTCCCACTCCGCGAGCCGCGGCGCGAGCGCGCCCGTGTCCTCCGGGGGTCGCCCGACGGAGACGGTGCGGCCGTCGACGGTGCCGCGGGCGCCGAGCCCGGGCAGCGCGACGAAGTCCTCCACCGCCGGGACGTCCGGCCCGGCGTGGGCCCGGATCGCGGCGGCGATGGCGTGTTCGGACCCGCTCTCGACCGCGGCGGCGCGGGCCAGCACCTGCGCCGCGTCCGTACCCGGGGGGGCGGCGACCTCGACCACGGCCATCCGCCCGGTCGTCAGCGTGCCGGTCTTGTCCAGGACGACGGTGTCGGCGGCCCGGGTGGTCTCCAGCGCCCGGTGCCCCTTCACGAAGATCCCCAGCTCGGCGCCGCGGCCGGTCGCGACCATCAGCGCGGTCGGCGTCGCCAGCCCCAGCGCGCAGGGGCAGGCGATGATCACCACGGCGATCGCGGGCGCCAGCGCGCCGGCCCAGCCGGCGCCGGCCAGCAGCCAGCCCCCGAGGGTGAGCAGCGCCAGTGCCAGCACCACCGGCACGAACACCGACGACACCCGGTCGACCAGCCGCTGCGTCGCGGACTTCTCGGTCTGCGCCCGCTCGACGGCCGCGATCATCCGCGCGAGCCGGGTGTCCGCGCCGACCTGCTCGGCGACGACGACCAGCCGCCCGCCCGAGGCGATCGTGCCGCCGGTGACGGCGTCGCCCGGCCCGACCTCGACCGGGACCGGCTCGCCGGTCATCGCACTCGTGTCGACGGCGGCCCGCCCGGTCTCGACGACGCCGTCGGCGGCGACCCGCTCGCCCGGCCGCGCCAGGAAGCGGTCGCCGACCCGCAGCCGTCGCACGGGGATGCGGGACTCCGTCCCCCCGGACAGGACGGTGACCTCGTCGGTCTCCAGCGCGGCGAGCGAGCGCATGACACGCCCGGCGGTACGGCGGGCGCGGGCCTCGAAGTACCGCCCGGCCAGCACGAACGTCGTGACCCCGGCGGCGACCTCGAGGTAGAGCGGGCCGGAGGGGTGCAGCACCGCGTCCCACCCGGTGAGGGTCTGGCGGGTGTCGAGGAAGGCCATCTCCCCCAGCGACCAGGCCGACGCCGAGATCACGCCGAGCGAGACCAGGGTGTCCATCGACGTCGTCCCGTGGCGCAGGTTCAGCACGGCGGTGCGGTGGAACGGCCACGCCGCCCAGCCGACGACGGGCAGCGCCAGCGCGACGACCACCCACTGCCAGTACGGGAAGCGCAGCGACGGGACCAGCGACATCGCCAGCGACAGGTCGGCCAGCGGGATGAACAGGATGAGCGCGACGGCCATCCGGGTCCGCAGCCGGCGCAGCGCGGAGTCGTCGGAGGTGGCCTCGTCGCCGGTGTCGGTCGGGCGGATCTCGGTGGCGCCGTAACCGGCCTTGCGGACCGTCTCGACCAGGGTCGCGACCGGGGTCGCCGACGGGTACCGGACCAGCGCACGCTCGGTGGCGAGGTTGACGGTCGCGTCGACGCCGTCGAGCTTGCCGAGCTTGCGCTCGACCCGTCCGACGCAGGCCGCGCAGGTCATGCCGTCGATCTTGAGCTCGACCGTACGGACGTCCGTCTCCCCCAGGGTCCGGTCCACGGCGCTGTCGGTACTCACGACCCCATGGTTCTACACGCGATCGAAGATCCGCCACCCGGGCCCCTGACCTGCGGCGGACCGGCGCCCCGCCGAACCGTTGCGGGGCGACAGGGCGTACAACTGGTCGTCGGGAGTGGGGGTACGCGGACGTCCGAGGAGGAACCCTGATGGCCACCGGGAAGCGGAAGGCGGCGGCGAAGAACCCGCTCACCGCGAGGAAGGGACCGTCGCAGTTCACGGTGATCGCTCTGATCGTCGTGGTGGCCTTCGCCGCGGTCGTCGGTGTCGGCGTCTACTGGAAGAACTCCGGCGGCGGGATCGCGGTCCCGGCGAACGCGTCCGCGCAGGGCGTGACCGTCGGCAACGAGGCGGCCCCGAAGACCATCGACATCTACCTCGACTTCCAGTGCCCGATCTGCAGGCAGTTCGAGGCACAGGCCGGGCAGACGCTCGACCGGATCGTGTCCTCCGGCCAGGCGAAGATCGTCTATCACCCGATCGCCATCCTGGACCGGGCGTCGTCGACCCGGTACTCGACCCGTGCGGGCGCCGCGGCCGGATGCGCCGCCGCGGCCGGGGTGTTCCCGCAGTTCGAGAAGGAGCTCTACGACAACCAGCCCGCCGAGGGCGGCGCCGGGCTCCCGAACGAGCAGCTGGTCGCGCTCGGGCAGAAGGCCGGCGCGGGCGGCGACTTCGCCCAGTGCGTCGACGACCAGCGCTACGCCCCGTGGGTCGGCCAGATCACCCAGCAGTCGCTGCGCGACGGGGTCTCCGGCACCCCGACCGTGAAGGTCGACGGCACCCAGGTCGACGCGACCGCGCAGGCCGTCGCGCAGGCGGTCGCCGCGGGCTGAGGCCCGGGGCCGCCGGGGCGCGACGACGGGACGCGGGTCAGGGAGCGGTGCCGCCCGCCGCACGCCACCGGCGGACGGCGTCGGTCACCGCGGGACCGAGCGACCGCGACAGGTTCCGGTCGCGATACGGCGAGCGGCTGTCGCGCAGCACCGGCGCACCCGCGTTGACGTCCTCGGCGAGGCGGCCGAGGTAGGCGTGCCCGCCCGCCTCGTGTGCACGGCGCTCGCCGTCGTCGAGCTCGACGAGCATCGCGTAGCCGATGAAGCTGTGCTCGCAGTTCACATCGAGGTAGAGCCGGTCGCCGTCGCGGAGCAGGAACCACCAGTGCGGCTCGTGGTCGACGACCTCCATCACGCCCCGCAGCGTAGGGGACCCGGTCGGCCCGGGACGCCTGTCCGCAGGTCAGCCGGGCCGACGCAGCGGGCAGTCCAGCCGGGGGCAGCTGCGGAGGAGCCGCTGCCGTTCCTCCCAGCGGTCCCGGCGTTCGGCGGCGACCCGCTTCCACTGACGTCGCTGGCTCTCGGTGTCCATCGACATACCGATGAGCACGGAGAACCAGACGAGGGCGAGGACTCCGCAGACGAGGATCAGCGAGGTGGTCATGGTGTGCCACCTCCGCTCCGGTGCGGCGGGGTGGGGATCTCGGGACCGTGTGTGGTGCCGTCATGGTCGTGCATGGCGCACCCCCTTCAGCGGTGGTGACCGCTGTCCAGGATCTGGGAGTCGAGTATGCGGTGCGAACGCCCGGCTGCACCAGACTGAAAGCAACATCCGGTCTGCAATTGCATCCGCGATAGCATCGCCAGGGACCATCCGCAGGAATCACCGGAGGACGTGTGGTCATGACCGCGGCACACGGCCCACTCGTCATCCGCAAACGTCTGGGCTGGGCCCTGAAGCAGCTCCGGGTGGCGCGCCATCGGCAGCTCTCGGAGATCGCGAAACTCCTCGAGGTGTCGGCCTCGAAGTTGTCCCGCATCGAGACGGGTCAGGTGGAACCGAAGTTCCGTGACGTCCGCGATCTGCTGGAAATCTACGAGGCCTCGGACACCGAACGCGACCGCATTCTCGGATGGGCGAACGATGCGAAGGCTCCGGGCTGGTGGGAACCGTTGGGTCCTGCTCCGTCCGGGGTGGACCTCAACATGCTCATCTCGTTGGAGGCGGAGTCGCGCGCCAAGAGCACCTTCAGCATCCCGATCTCCGGACTGCTGCAGACCGAGGACTACGCCCGACTACTCCTGACTGAGGTGTTCGCCGGGCAGGATCGCGTCGAGATCGAACGCATGGTGGAGATCCGGATGGGCCGCCAGAACGTGATCGAACCGGACCGGACAGAGGCCCCACCCCTCGAGCTGCACGTCCTGCTCGACGAGGTCGCCCTGCACCGGTGCGCCGACGAGGAGGTGCTGCGGGCACAGATCGGCGAACTGATCCGCCGGGGCGACCAGCCCAACATCACGCTGCAGATCCTGCCGTTCCGCGCCGGCTGGACCAGCGCGACCAGCACGTTCTCCGTCTTCACACCTCGCCACCCCGAGACGGACTGGCCGATGGTCAACGTCGAGGGCACGGAGAACGACGTCTTCATCGACACTCCACAGGCCGTCGCCGACTACCAGCAGATCTGGCAGCGGCTCCTCGACCGGGCCATGTCTCCGGACGACAGCCGGAGGATGCTGGACCAGAGATTCGCGGGACGGTCCTAACCGCGCAGGCGGTCGAGGTCGAACTCGCCGTTCTTGACCCCACGGACGAAGGCCGACCACTCGTCGTCGGTGAATCCGACGACGACCGCCTCCGCGGTCGTCGACCGGACGCGCACGCCGGTCGCGTCGGCCGCGACGGCCACGCATTCACCCTTCGCACAGAAGGAACTGGTGACGAACTGCCCGTCGGACACTCTCGACCTCGGCTTCGCATCTCGCCGGTCGGGGCCGGCAGCACTGTCGGCGAGGGGGAGCAACACCGACGTCTCGCACAACGAGTGGGGGCCGGGCGAGTTGTTCACTCGTTCGTTCCGGGCGCTCGGTCCGTTAGCGGCATTCCGCAGCCGTCGCCCGCCCGTGACGCAGGACCGACAGCGGCCGTCGGACGACAAGGGGTTCAACCCTGGGTGGCGATCTCACTCGGCGTCGCCGCGACCCGGTTCTCCGCCCGCCGGATCAGCACGATCCCCCCGAGGATCAGCACCCCACCACCCACCTGGACCAGGGTCGGCACCTGAGCGATCAGCACCCAGGCCGCCAACACACCGAACATCACCTCGGACAGCCCCACGAACGACGCGACGCGCGTGTCGAGCCGGCGGATGGCGATGATCCCCGTGAGGTACGGCAGCGCCGTCGCGAGCACGACGAGCATCCCCAGCAGCACCGGCCAGGGCACGTCGACGCCCGCCAGCCGGCCGCTGGACTCCCCCACCCGCCACGGCGTGATGCCCAGCAGACCGGTCACGGTGAGCGTCACCGCGCCCACGACCATCGCCCCGGAGATCATCAGCAGCGGCGGGACGCCGCCCTCGTCGTCGCCGCCGGGCAGCAGGAAGTAGACGCAGACGCACACCGCCGCACCGAGGCCCCACAGGATTCCCGTCAGGTCGACGCGTTGTGGCCCGAACGGGTCGACGACCAGCACGAGCCCGGCGAGTGAGACCAGGCAGCCGACGAGCGTCACCACGGGCGGGGTGCGCCGGGTCCGCGCCCAGGTCCAGCCGACGAGCAGCACCGGGGCGAGGAACTCCAGCAGCAGCGCGACGCCCACCGACAGGTGCTGCAGCGCCTGGAAGAAGCACAGCTGGACACCGGCGACGGCGGCCAGGCCGTAGAGCAGGACCTTGCGGGCGTTCGGCGCGCTGAGCGGGTACCGGCGCAGCATCACGACCGTGACCGGGAGCAGCAGGACGGCGGCGCCCGCGATGCGCAGCAGCGTCGTGAGTCCGGGCGACCAGCCCGCCTCCAGGAACGCCGCGCCGAGCGGTCCGGAGAAGCCGTACGCGGCGGCCGAGACCAGCGCCCACATCAGCCCGCGGACCATGTGATCCCGTGTCACGACCGAAGTACCCATAGACTCCTGACACTAGGAACCGACCATGTCAGGGGTCAACATGGAATTCGCCCATGACACCCAGGTGCTGCTCGCGGCGGCCGCGGCGCTGGTGAACACCCGTCGGGCCGAGCCGGACCCGCTCGACGACGTGCCGGGCTTCGCGGCGTGGCTGGCCGAGCAGCCGTACTCGGGGCGCCGCGCCGGCTCCGACGACGAGCGCCGGGCCGTCCGTACGCTCCGCGAGCGGCTGGCCGGACTGTGGCCCGCCCACGGCGACGACGACGGCCCCGATCGCGACGGCACCGTCACGCTGGTCAACGCGATCCTCGCCGAGACCGACGCGCGCCCCCACCTCGCGCGGCACGACGGCTGGGACTGGCACCTGCACGTCACGCCCCAGGACGCGCCGCTCGCGGACCGGATGGGCGCGGAGATCGCGATGTCGGTCGTCGACCTGGTGCGCGGCGACGACCTGTCCCGGCTGCGTCGCTGCGCCGCCGAGGACTGCGACGCCGTGCTGGTCGACCTGTCCCGCAACCGGTCCAAGCGGTTCTGCGACACCGGCAACTGCGCGAACCGCGCGCACGTCGCCGCCTACCGCGCCCGGCGCGCCACCCGGACGCCCTGACACCCCGGCCTCGCCGTGTCGATCAGTACCTGAGCGCGGTGCGCCCCGGTCGGGACCGCGCTCAGGTACTGATCGACGTCAGCTGCCGGGCAGGTGCTCGGTGAGCAGGGCGTTCACCTCGTCGGGGCGCTCGTAGTTCAGCAGGTGTGCCGAGTCGGCGACCTCGGCGTAGCGGGCGCCGGGGATCGCGTCGGCGATCTCGTGCAGCGACGACGGCGGCGTCGCCGGATCGTCCGCCCCCGCCACGACGAGCGCCGGCACCGACACCGCATTCAGCTCGGCGCGGATGTCGAAGGCGCCGATGGCGGCGCAGCAGGCGGCGTAGCTCTCGTCGTCCGCGGTGCGCAGCATGTCCAGCAGCCGCTGCTCACCGGCCGGGTCGCGCTGCGCCCAGGTCTCGACGTACCAGGTCCCGGGCCGGGAACCGACCATCGCGGCCGTGCCGTCGGCCCGCACGGTCGCCGCGCGCTGCGGCCACGAGTCCGGGTTCGGGAAGCGCGCCGCCGTCGCCAGGACCGCGATGCTGCGCACCCGCTCCCCGCCGTGCACGCCGAGCCACTGGCCGATCGCCCCGCCGATCGAGACGCCGACGTAGTGGAAGTCCCCGATCCCGGCGGCGTCGGCGGCGGCGAGCGCGCCGCGGCCGAGCTCGGAGATCGTGAGGTCACCGGTGACGGGGGCCGAGTCGCCGTGGCCGGGCAGGTCGAACCGGACGCAGCGGAAGCGGTCGGACAGGGCCGCCACCTGGGCGTCGAACAGGTGCAGGTCGGTCCCCAGCGACGGGCCAAACAGCACGGCCGGTCCGTCGGCCGGACCGTCCACGACATGGTGCAGATCGAGTGCCATGTGCCCATCCTGCACCGGCTGCGGATCGCGGCCCGGGTTCGTAGGGTCACCGGCGAGGACGTGCGCCGTCGGAGCCGCTGGAGAGAGGACCGTCCATGGCCGAGCTCGAGACCTTCAGGATGCTCATCGGCGGGAAGCCGTCCGACGCGGCGTCCGGCCGCACCTTCGAGACGCAGAACCCGTTCACCGGAGCGCCGTGGGCGACCGTGCCGGACTGCGGCCCCGACGACGTCGACACCGCCGTCGCCGCCGCCCGCACCGCGCTCGACGGCGAGTGGGGCGCGATGACCCCGTTCGCCCGCGCCGCCTGCCTGCGCCGGCTGGGCGACCTGATCACCGAGAACGCCGAGGCGCTGGCCCGGACCGAGGTCAACGACTCCGGGAAGCTGTACCGGGAGATGATCGGCCAGCTCAACGGGCTGGGGGGCTGGTACCACTACTACGCCGGGATCGCCCCGACGATCGAGGGCCGCCAGATCCCCGCGCCGAACCCGAACTACCTGGTCTACACGCGCAAGGAGCCGGTCGGCGTCGTCGCGGCGATCACGCCGTGGAACTCCCCGCTGCTGCTGATGACCTGGAAGGTCGCGCCCGCGCTGGCCGCGGGCTGCACGATCGTCGTGAAGCCGTCGGAGCACTCGCCCGCCTCGACGCTCAGGTGGGCCCAGCTGATCGAGAAGGCCGGGATCCCGGCCGGTGTGGTCAACGTCGTCACCACGAACGACCGGGACACCGCCGCGCACCTGGCCGGTCACCCGGGCGTCGACAAGGTCGCGTTCACCGGCTCCACCGCGACCGGTCGGTCGATCGCGAAGGCGGCCGCTGCGAACCTGAACAAGGTCACCCTGGAGCTGGGCGGCAAGTCCCCGCAGGTCGTGTTCCCCGACGCCGACCTGGAGTCGGCCGCGAACGGGATCATCGCCGGCGTGTTCGCCGCGACCGGCCAGACCTGCATGGCGGGGTCGCGGCTGATCGTGCACGCCGACGTCCACGACGAGCTCGTCCGGCTCATCGCCGAGCGCGCGGCGACGATCACGCTCGGCGACCCGAACGCCGAGGACACCGAGATGGGTCCGGTTGCGAACGGGCCGCAGTACGAGAAGGTCCTCGGCTACCTGGAGACGGCGAAGGCGGAGGGCAACACCGTCGCCTACGGCGGGGCCGCGGAGTCCGGGCTGGGCGGCTACTTCGTGCAGCCGACCGTGATCACCGGGGTGACGCCCGAGTCCACGGTCTACCGGGAGGAGGTGTTCGGCCCGGTGCTCGCGGCGCTCACCTTCACCGACGAGGACGAGGCCGTGAAGCTGGCCAACGACACCCCGTACGGCCTGGCCGGCGCGGTGTGGACGAAGGACGTGCACCGGGCACACCGCGTCGCCGGACGGATCCGGGCCGGCACGGTGTGGATCAACGCCTACCGGGTGGTGGCGCCGAGCGTCCCGTTCGGCGGGTTCGGGCACTCCGGGCTCGGCCGGGAGAACGGCGTCGCGGCCGTCGAGGAGTACCTGGAGAACAAGTCGGTGTGGGTGGAGCTGTCCGGCGGCACCCGCGACCCGTTCACCCTCGGCTGACCCGGGACCCCCGGGCCGGGGACTCCTCCCAGCCCAGCCGTTCGGTCCAGCGCTCGCCGCGGTCGGCACGACGCGGGGCGGGCACGCGGGCGGCGGGGGTGTCGGTACGGGTCTCGGACGTGCTCATGGGGGGCCTTCCGTCAGCGGTGTGCACCGCCGTGCCCGGGGTCGAGGTCCCGGGCACGGCGGTCCTCCGGCACCGCGGCCAGGACGCGCGGGGCCGGCGACGGGGAGCGTCGCCGGATCCGGCGACGTGTCGCGCGGCGCGGAAGTCGGGGAGCGGCCACGGAACCGGTGCGGACCGCACGCTACGGACCGACGGGGGCCGCTGTTCGCGAGCTGAGACCCCGACCGGTGGACGGACCCGCGAGCGCGACGGATGGGAATGCGTTCGGCCGTCGGGACCAGCCGAGTCCGTCGTTCGCCCGCGGGGCTCTCAGCGGGCGGCCGCTCTCCTGGGCGAACGCGAACGCGAACGCGCAGACAGAGCTCCGACCCGCGACGATCACGACGGTGTGGGTCCGCCGGGCCGGGGCCGGTCCCGCGGGCTGCCGGTCAGGCCAGGACCACCTGCCCTCCCTCGACCCGCACCGGTCGCGCGGTGAGCGGGGCCCGGGCGGGGCCGTCGAGCGGGGCCCCGTCGGAGACGGCGAACAGGCTGCCGTGGCAGGGACAGGAGATGCCGGCCGGGGAGACCTGGTCGACGAGACAGCCCTGGTGCGGGCAGGTCGCGTCGAACGCCAGGACGGTGTCCGCGTCCGGGCGGGTCACGACGACCTTCTGCTCGGCGAAGACCCGGCCGCCGCCGACCGGGACGTCGTCGACGGCGGCGATGCCGGCCGGTGCCGCGGCGGCGCTGCTGCTCGGGGCGGCCGCCGCGGGGGCGGGGGTGGTCGGTGC